>NZ_JBSRZW010000010.1:0-102869 GCF_054058015.1 Thermostichus sp. MS-CIW-30 | reverse complement strand
CGCCTGAAATTCCGAAACTTAGCTGTCCTCTGGGGCCGCTAGGGATTGGGATAAAGCTCGCACCCTGCGCATAGCGCGGGTGTCGGGTAGTTTACAAAAGCTTGAATCGAGATGTTTTGTGAGTTTGCAAATGGCTACATAGGTAGTTGTGGGCTACGTGGGGATTATGAAAAAAATTAAGACTTTTAGCACAGCGGCAATTTTCGCCAGTAGCCCGGCACTAGGATAGCTTCCAAGTATACCCGGCGGGATCCCATGTATGTATATTGCCCGGAGGAGTTTCTGGGAAGCAGAACCCAGTGCAACCTAGAAGCATTGATAGAACGGCTGGAAGAGGGGGGTCGCACCCTTTTGAGCCAGTTGTTTGACGTTCGTTACCCTTACTGGAAGCGTAATCTCCGCAACAACATTCGCTTGGTGGGGGAGCTGCGCTATGTAGGCGAAGTACCCGTTCTGGTTTTGTTTGGCCTCTGGCCGAGAGGCAGTCACGAATACCGGGAGTTCTTAGACCGACGGCGAGATCCGGATTATCAAGAACGGGTGCGGAGCTGGGTGCCCGATGACCGTTTGCAGGCGTGGCTGGCGCAGCGGCACGAACCAGGGGATCCGCCAAACCATCTCCCCCCTCTGCCCGACGAGCTGTATGAATGGACACAGTTCTTGAATGCTCCCAATCCGCAGGAGCGGCTGGTGTTGGAAAGTGGGGAATGGGTTCGGCAAGTACGGGCCCTTTCTCCAGAGCAGCGGCGCCAGGCTTACCAAGCAGTATCCCGCTTGGTAATTGAAGGCAGGCTCTACTGGCAGCTCCCGCCGTTTTATCTGGAGGCAGAGGTCAAATGCTGGCAGGAGGGATCCCTGTATCTGGCCGTCAGCTTGGTGCAAGTCTGGGAGCAGCCAGGGAGATTGTTTCCATTTCTCATTGGAGTTTACGACCACGCCCCAGAGCAAAAGGAACGGTTTGAGCTGGGATGCCAAACCTGCCTCTTTGGGATGAAAGCCAAGCAGCCGGATATTCTCCAGCACCCGCAACCTTTGGAGGTATGGAAGCGGTACGCCCGTCGCGCCTACCCCGACTACATGGTGGCGGATGAGACCATTTGGTTGGAAATGCAGGAGATCACAGAGGGAAATTTGGCTTTGTCCATGGAGGAGGAAGAAATCCTGCAGAGTACATCCATGCCCCTACTGATCAACGGAAGGGCCGGGAGCGGCAAATCTCTGATGTTGTACTACCGCTTTGCCGACTATTGCAGCCACTACCTCAAAACTTCAAAACAGAGACCTCTTGAGTACCGCCCTCTCTTTTTGACCTATAGCCCCAGTTTGGTGCAGCAAGCTCGCAACAGGGTAAGTTCAATTTTGCGCATCAGCCACCGCTATCGGGAGGAGGGGTGCAGCTTCTCCACAGAGGAAATTCAGCAGTGTCAAGCTTTTTTTAGCACTTTTCAGGACTACCTGCTGAACTGCCTTCCCCCTGAGCGGCAAGAACGCTACCAACCGGATCGGTATGTCAATTTTTATCGATTTCAGAGCTGGTATTGTGGTCGCCGCGATGTAGAGCTGGCTTGGCACACCATTCGCACGCTGATCAAAGGCTATGAGGTCAGTGACTATTTGGATCCCGATAGCTACCGAGAATTGCCTGAGGCCGACCGCAGTGTGGATGAAGAAGCCTTCGAGCGGATTTACGAAGAGATTTGGCCGGGTTACCGGGATCGAACCACCCATGAGGGCTACTGGGATGACCAAGATTTGGCCAGAGATGTGCTGCAGAATGGCACTCTTAATCCTATTCATCCAGTCATTTTTTGCGATGAGGTTCAGGACTTTACCCAACTTGAGCTGAATATCATTTTTTGCTTATCTCCTTGGGGAAAATACAAGTTGGATTGGGCTATTGATCGCCTGCCCTATGCCTTTGCCGGGGATCCCTTGCAAACCATTAACCCGACGGGATTTCGTTGGGCTGCTCTGAAAAAATATCTCTACGAGCATATCCGCGCCCACTTGTTGCCGAGCCATCCCTTTGAGATTGCAGGCCCGCAGGAGCTGAGAAACAACTATCGCAGCAATCCACAAGTTACTCGTTTTAGCAATGTAGTCAACCTGTGGCGGCGAGTTCTCAGCAAGAGTCGAGAAATCTATCCCCAACA
The DNA here is from genome assembly GCF_054058015.1 of Thermostichus sp. MS-CIW-30. Taxonomy (NCBI): domain Bacteria; kingdom Bacillati; phylum Cyanobacteriota; class Cyanophyceae; order Thermostichales; family Thermostichaceae; genus Thermostichus; species Thermostichus sp. MS-CIW-30. The sequence goes on along the minus strand of NZ_JBSRZW010000010.1, from coordinate 100,716 downwards.
GCCCTGGCGTCCCCATGAGCAGGGCATGCCGGTTCAAAGGTTTGTGCTGGATGGTCAGGAAAGAAACTTAATCGAAGATGAGCTTAGAAAAATGCTTAGTGATCTCACAGGAACAGTCTGTATCTTACCCTGTCCTGTGGGAGAGGAGCTGAACTACGTGCGTCAGGATCCCGAACTCCAGAAGATCTTTGCCGAGGAATTGAAGCAGAATCTTAAACCACCGCTCCTGCAAACTGCTACGTCTGTTAAGGGAATGGAGTTCAAAAAAGTTATCCTCTACAAGTTTGGAAACGCCTATCGACAAAACTTTAACCGAAAGCTTAATGATTACGCCCGAGGAGCTGGGGAGGCGATATCCCTGCAACTCCATTATTTTCTCAACCAATTGTATGTCGGCATTACCCGCCCCATCGAGGCTCTGGCCATTGTGGACACCTCTGCCGGTTGGCGGGAGTTCTGGGATCCAAGCTTAGAATCCAACTCTTGGCTCAATCATCCTTCTCTGCAACCGGATCGGTCGGAATGGGAGACCGACCCACCGGTATTGGGTTACCCTGTCAAAGGCATCAATATCCAGTACTGGACCAATACAAGCTTGGAAGATCTGCAGGAGGCAGCTCTTGAGCTTCTCAGGCGCGGCATCGAGGAGGGCAACCTCAAACTTCTGGAGGATGTTCAAACTCTGGCGCGGAAGGCAAAAAAACCACCTTTAGAACAGGAATGTCAGGCCTGGCTCCTCAAGCTCCAGAGGGATTACGTTTCCGCAGGGCAAAAGTTCCTGAGCCTGGAGCAGTCTGCTTTGCCCAACAAAAATCTTAAACGAGAAGCCTGGGAGTGCTTTTGGAGAGGGAAGGCCTGGTTGGAGCTGCAGCGTAACGCCGCCTACTTTGCTGGATGTCCTGGGATCCCAGACTACAGCCCCTTGGTGGACTTGATGGTGGCGACCCAAAGAACCTCTGTCAAGTCTATGGAGCGCTTCCGACAGGTGGTGCGGGTGCGAGATTGGCTGAGCGTTGAAGTCAGCCCCAAAGATAGGGACTTCGTCCCGCTTACACGAACGGATTCCACCTGGAAAGAGTGTGTACAGCAATTTTTGGCAGAGCTTGAGCAAGTTCTCAACAACTTGGGAACTTTCTGCCCCCAGGAAGAGGCCCGCAGCCGGTTTTTGCAAGAGACCCTTGAGGCTTTGAAGGGACGTCTGGCCTTTCTCGGCCAGCGGCAGCCGTTCGCGAATCAGTACTACAAGATTTGGGGTATCTGTCACTTCTATCGGCAGGAATTTGAGCGGGCGGTAGAGGTTTGGGATCAGGGGGGCCAAACGGAGCATTCCCCCTACTACCGGGCCAAGATCCACCTGGAACCCCTTCCCGGCAAGGTGAGGTGGCTATCCAAAGACCGCCAAGACTCGGTGGTGCTGGACCGATGGCAAGAGGCAGGACGTCCCCTCACAGGCGAGTGGGCAGAGTACATCGGCGACGTCGTCACCAGTCTGGAGCGCTTGAAAGACTGGCCGCTGATGCTGCGAGTTCTGATCCAGTGCCGAGAGTGGGAGAAGCTCTGGAAAACGGTGCAGGCCCATCCTCAGGCGTGGCAGCGGGGACATGACTACGAGCTGGCGGCTGCCATGGCCCGGGATATCCGGACCAACTGGGAAGACTTAAGGCGCAAATCCCCTGGGCTGCGAGATTTTCTGCAGGAAGTGGTTACCAGCACACAGATGGAGCGGGCCTGGTGGCTACAGCCCCTGGAGGTAGGCTTGGCTTGTGAGCGATTGGGCCACTACCGAGACACGCTCAGGTTTTACGAGCGCTTCACCGAAAGCAGAACCGGCAGGCTGACCAGTCAGCAACGCTCTCAAATCCGGCAGCGCTGGCTGGTGACCCACCAAAGGTATCAGGAGTTTCTCCAAGCAGAAGGACGCCCAACAGACCGTTTGGCAGAGGAGTTTCGACAGGCTCAAGAGCGCTGGGGGGAGCAACTGCCCCAGGCAGAACCTGAGCTGGACGAACGGGATCCCTGGGCGTTTGACTTTGTGGAGTACCCCAGCCCTGTCCAAAGTTGGCTGCTGCAGCGGGCCCAAACCGACACCCAGAGCCGACTCAGAGCGGAAATCGCCCAGGCGCTGGAGCATCTGAACGAACGACACTTGCAGCAGGTGCACAGCTTGATCCAGCGCTTTTCGCGCGCCGACCCATCCACCTAGGCTGGCTCCGAACGCAGGCCGGGAGGCCTATTGCAGGATTTGGCGCAGGCGCTCCAAGGCCCGTCGGTTCTCTTCAGGGGTGCCCACCGTCAGACGCAGCCCCCCACCCGTGTAGCGCACACCAGTCCCCAGCTCCTGCCAGGCCCACTGCAGCTCTTGGGGATCCCAGCCGGCCACCCGGAAGTAGAGGAAGTTGGCTTGGCTGGGCCACACCCGCACCCCTGGCAGCTCCTGCAGAGCTTGATAAAGGGCTTCCCGCTCCTGACAAATTAGCGTCACGTCGGCCAAAAGCTCCTCGGCATGCTCCAAGGCCATCTGAACCGCCCACTGAGAAAGGGCCGTGAGGTTGTAGGGCAGGCGGATCCCATCCAACACTTGCATAAGCTGTGGATGACCCACAGCATAGCCCACCCGGTGGGCCGCCAGGCGAAAGGCTTTGGAGAAGGTGCGCAAGATTACCCAGTTGGGATGCTCCGCCAATTTGGGCAGGGCTGTGTGCCGGCTGAACTCAAAATAGGCCTCATCCAAAATCACCAGAATCTCTTCGGGCAGCCCTTCCACCCACTCCCACTCTGCAGCCGTCAGGCCATTCCCCGTCGGCGAGTTGGGATCCACCAGGCACACCACCCGAATCGGATGCTCCCTCAAAGCCTGTTGACATCGCTCTAGATCCAGAGCAAACGTCTCCGGGTCGCGGGGAACCCGCACCACTGGGATCCCCAGGCTCTGGGCCAGGATGGCGTACATGGAGAAGGTGGGCTCTGCCACCAAAATACCGCCCCGCCCGCCCAAACAAGTGGCAATCAGCAGCGAGCGAATCAGCTCATCCGACCCATTGCCCAAGCTGATCTGCTCTGGCTCCGCTCCGGCATAGGCGGCGATGGCCTGCTTCAGGCCCCGGTGGTGGGCATCGGGATAGCGGTTGCTGGGGATCCCCTTTTCCCAAAGGAGGGAGAGCTTCTGCTTAAAGCCCGCCGGCCAATCGAGGGGGAACTCATTGGCATCCAGCTTGTCGGCAGCCGGGGCTGGCACAGCGTCGTAGGGCTTGAGGTGAAGCAAATCGGGGCGCAGATACTGCAGAGCACACATCTTCCTGACGGGGAGAAGTAGCTATTATATCAGGGCCAACCCGACCACTTATTCTTTTGTCAGGGATCCCTGCTGACGTAGCGCCTCAAAAAGGGCAATCGCTACGGCATTGCTGAGGTTCAGGCTGCGCACCGGCCCCCGCAACGGAATGCGCACGCTGGGATAGGTTTCCAAAAACATGGGATCCAACCCCCGGCTTTCGCTGCCGAACACCAACCAGTCTCCCGGCTGATAGGTTACTTCCGTATAGAGGGCTTTGCCGCGCACGCTAAAACACCAGAACCGGGCCTCAGGGTGGGCCTGCACCAGAGCAGACCAAGAGGGGTAGCGATACAGTTGGACGTGCTGCCAATAGTCCAGCCCCGCCCGCTTGAGGTAGCGATCCGAAAGGCGAAACCCCAGAGGATCCACCAGATGGAGAGGCGTATCGGTGGCTGCACAGGTGCGGGCGATATTCCCCGTGTTGGCCGGGATCTCTGGGGCAACCAAAACAACGTGGAAGGGCATAGTCCTATCCTACTTGCCCCCAAATCCGCGGTTGCCGCCCCCTTTTTTACCCCCACCTTTGCCCGGCTTGCGGCTGGGCTGTTGCCGAGAGGGAGAGGCCGTTGAACGTCCGCGCCAACTGGGATCCCCTCCGGGAAGAGAGGTACGCCCACCCCCCCAACCCATACCGGGAAAACCGCCACCCATGCCCATGTTGCGCATCATGTCGCGCATGCGTTGAAAATCGCTGACCAGTCGGCTGACATCCTCCAGCTTGTGGCCAGATCCGCGGGCCACCCGTCGTTTGCGGCTGACGCTGCGGGCCAACAGATCCGGGTTGCGCCGCTCTTCGGGGGTCATGGAGTTGATCATGGCTTCGGCGCGGGCCAGTTGGTCTTGTCCCTTTTGCAGTTGTTCCTCGCTGATTTTGCCCATCCCCGGCATCAGTCTCAGCAGCCCTGCCAAGGATCCCATGCGTTTAATTAGGCGCATCTGCTTGAGGAAATCGGTGAAATCAAACTGGGCAGTCATCATCTTCTCCGCCATGCTGGCGGCATCTCCCAGGTCGATTTCCTCTTGAGCTTTTTCCACCAAGCTGAGGATATCCCCCATACCCAGAATGCGGGAGGCCATGCGATCTGGGTAAAAGGGATCCAGCGCTTCCACCTTTTCGCCAACACCGATGAACTTGATGGGCTGACCGGACACTTGGCGAATGGAAAGGGCGGCCCCACCGCGGGTGTCCCCATCCAGCTTAGTGAGAATGGCGCCGGTAATGCCCAGGCGCTCGTGGAAGGCTCGGGTAAGGCTGGCTGCCTCTTGGCCGATCATGGCATCCACCACCAGCAGGATCTCGTGGGGCTGCACCGCCGCCTTGATCCGCTCCAGCTCCGCCATCATCTCCAGGTCAATCTGCAAACGACCGGCAGTGTCCAAAATCACGTAGTCGTAGCCCTGCTGTCGGGCCGCCTCCACCCCTTGCCGGGCAATCTCGACGGGATCTGCTTTGCCCAGGTCGAAAACGGGGATCTGAATTTGCTGGCCCAGCGTCTTGAGCTGGTCGATGGCCGCCGGACGGTAGATGTCTCCGGCCACCATGAGAGACTTCTTGCCCTGCTTGCGCAAGTACAAAGCCAACTTGGCGCAGGTGGTGGTTTTCCCGGATCCCTGCAAACCGGCCATGAGGACAATGGTGGGAGGCTGCTCCGCTTGGGCAATGGGCACGTTGGCTTCCCCCATCACCTTCACCAGCTCGTCGTGGACGATCTTGATGAACTGCTGATCCGGCGTCACCCCCAGGATGACCTCGGATCCCAGGGCAGCTTCCCGCACATCCTCGATGAACTGCTTCACCACCTGCAAATTGACATCCGCATCCAGCAGGGCTCGCCGCACCTCCCGCAGAGCTTCTTGAATGTTGGTTTCGGTGATCTTGTCCTGGCCGCGCAGCTTTCTCCAGGCCAATTCCAACTTCTCGGAGAGGGCATCAAACATGGGTACTGTGGATCCTGTCAGGCGCTTTGGGGGCATTTCCTACCATAGTCGAATCGGGGCGACTCCATCTTGGGGATCCCAACCAAGGTGGCTATCCCGGCCCAGAAAAACTGGCGACTTCACAAAAGTTTAAGCAACAATAGAGGGCGTTGCATGCAGATCTTCCATGGTCAGCGTCGCTTCTCTTCCCTACAGCATCACCGACTGGCAATTGGGCTATCGCTCCCTATCCCAGGAGTACGACTATTGGATTACAGGGATCGAGGGGCAGATCCCGGCGGGGTTGCGGGGAACCCTGTTTCGCAACGGCCCAGGCAAGCTGGAGGTGGGATCCCAGCGCTACGGGCACCCGTTCGATGGCGATGGCATGGTCTGCGCCATCACCTTTGTGGAGGGGAAGGTTCATTTTCGCAACCGGTTTGTGCGCACCCGCGAGTTTGAAGCAGAGGAAAAAGCCGGTCGGGTGCTCTACCGAGGGGTGTTTGGCACCCAAAAGCCGGGCGGCTGGTGGGCCAATGTTCTCGATTTGCGGTTCAAAAATCCCGCCAACACCAATGTCATCTACCAGGGAGACAAGCTGCTGGCCCTGTGGGAGGCCAGTGCCCCTTACCGGCTGAACCCGGCCACCTTGGCCACCGAGGGGATCGAAACGTTTGCAGGAGGGATCTCGGCCAGCCAGCCTTTTACCGCCCATCCCCGGCGGGATCCCCACACGGGAGATCTCATCGCCTTTGGGGTGCGGGCTGCCCAGAACTCCACGTTGCTGTTTTATCGTCTGGACTCGCGCGGGCGCTTGGTGGAAAAGCGGGATTACCGCCTGCCCGGTTTTGCCTTCCTGCACGATTTTGTCTGGACACCCCGCTACCGCATCTTTTTCCAAAATCCCTTGGCTTTCAATCCCCTGCCGTTTGTGTTGGGCTGGCAACCGGCGGGCACCTGTCTGACCTTGAAACCGGGGGAGCCGACCCGCATCTGGCTCTTTCCCCAGGGCGACGAGCCGCTGCAACTGGAAACGGAGCCGGGGTTTGTTTTCCATTTTGTCAACGGCTATGAAGTCGGGGATCAGGTGGTGGTGGATGCCGTCCTCTATGAGAGCTACCCTGCCCTGGAGCCGGATGCCGATTACCTGCAGATTGACTTTGCCCAAATTCCAGCGGGCAAGCTGTGGCGGTTCTATCTGGATCCCAAGGGGGGCAGCGTGAAGCGGGAACTGCTGCTGGATCGCTCGGTGGAGTTTCCGGCCATCCACCCGGCTCGAATGGGGGGATCCCACCGCTACATCTACATCGGGGCCACCCATGCCCCCGGCCCCAATGCTCCCCTACAGGCCATCCTCAAGCTGGATACCGCCACAGGCCGCACGCAGCAGTACAGCTTTGCCCCCCGCGGCTTTGTGGGAGAACCGGTGTTCATCCCCAATCCAGAAGACCAGGGAGAAGAGGCAGGGTGGATCGTGACGGTGGTTTTTGATGCGGCCAGCCAGCGCTCTCAAGTGGTGATCCTAGAAGCAGCCGACCTGACAGCCGGCCCGGTTGCGCGGATCCCATTGCGGCACCACATTCCCTATGGCCTACACGGCAGTTTTACTCCCCAGGTGTGGGTAACGCCTGCCTAAACGGTGAACCCCAGGAATGGCTAATGGATCCCATCGGCTCGGGAAAGATCATGCGCCCCAGCCTTTGCGGGAGCCCTGGGGATCGGTCAGTCGGATCCCGGCTGTGCAAAAACACCTCCAGTCAGCGTTGCCGGAAAAAACTACAGGTACTCTATTCGTTTCAGCTTAGGGTGAGACGCCTGGGCTACTGAGAAAAGCCTTCTGGCTCTGCACCTTCAATGTTTTGGGTGTGAGTATAATGTCCTAGTTCGAATCGAAATGACCATAAAGATGAAATGGTTCTGTCTGGGGGATAAACATTCTGCGGCCTGAGAACCATTCCCTTGGAACAGTTGCTAGTATTGGCTACACGTCGGCTACAGTGTTGACAACTGCTGGCTCCCCAGTTCCCGACGAGGGCACCTGCTGGGAGTTTGTCAATGGAAGCAGGATGGAAAGACGCTGTTGGGCGTTGTTAGGCTAGTGAATGGTGTGTTGAGCAGGTCTTGGGTCAAGAGCAAAGTTATGGCCTGTTTTTGCAACGGTAAATGTCTGCCGCCGAGCATTCTGAATTGACAGCAACGGAACCGTCACAATGTCCTCCGATCTGAGACCTCCCTTTCGACCTGTACGGCCCCCCAGACCCAGCTCAACCGGCGAGGCCAAGGGATCCCTGTCATCAGCGAAAGCTCAGGATCCTGCGGCAGCTCCTGGTGCTGTTCGCGACAGCGGGACGGAGTCCTTGCAGCCTGTTGTCAGTACCACTGCTAGCTTGGAAGAAAAGAAAGAGCGAGTCTGTTTGGAACCCATCCCCCCGCCTGGGGAGAAGATGCAATACCGAGCCATCGGCCTCATCGAAGGGCAATACATCCCCTCCCCAGAGCACTTTACCCGCGGGATTTTGCGCACCTCGGATGGCCTGGATCTCAATGCCGTATTGCTGGGCCGGGTGATGAGCCTGGTACGGAAGCACCTGAAGCCGGAACGCAACTACCTGTGGGTGGTTTATCCTCGCACCCGCGACAAAACCGAAGATCTGCACGTGCAGTTGCTGGGGGTGTGGGCCCCAGAAGAAATGGGGCGAACTCTCCCCGAGGGATCCCGTCCAACAGTGGTGCCGGATTGGTTTTCCATCCGGGGCGAGGTCGTTTTTCAATCGCAGGAGAAAGGGTTCATCATTGTCAAGATCCGTCAATCGGGCAAAAAAGCTTCTGCCAACTCTCCCTCTCAGCGAGTCCAGAAGGATGGAACTGCAGCCTCCAAGCCCCAAGCCTTCAAATTGCGCCTGATTGGATCCCTGCCGGGCAAAGGGGTAGGCAATTTCTGGGATCTGCAGGTGCGCCGCCGCGGATCCCTGCTCTATGTGGAGGCGGGCACTCCCATCGGCCCTGTGCTCAAAACGCCGCCGCGCCCACGCCTGAAGCGTTCAACCCCCCGACTCCAGAAGGGCCCTCTCCCCCCGCCGCGAGGGCAGCAGCCCATTTCCAATCCACAAGTGTATCCGCCGCGGGATCCCGCAAAAGTACCCAAGCCGGTTAAGAGAAAACGCCCATAAACTGGGCTAGTAGATCCTGCTTTAATGGAGCTTTTCATGTTGACCTTCTTGTTGTGAACCATTCTTTTACCCTGGTTAGGCCGTGGCAGAACCAACTCCTCCCAACAAACCTCCCAACAAAGATGAATTCATTTCGCCTCGCTATCCCTACTGGGGCGAAGTGAAGCCGCAGAACCTAGTTTTTGATGCCAACCTGCAGGAATTTAGCAATAAAGTGTCCTTGATTTGTAGCTTGGAAACCGGGGGCAAAATTACCCCGGAAGAAGCCTACCGGCAAATCAAAGAGCTGTGGAAACAACTCAAGCAGACCAAAAAAGCCATCTTGGACAATCCCCAGTGGAAGGAATCTCCCCCTGAGTTGCCAGAAGAGTAGCCGCCTGGATCCGGGAGCTCGCAACTCCTCCCGGATCAACCGCAAACGGTGTACACTGGGCGCGGATGCCGGGCTTGGTCAGGGAAGATGAGGACTTTTCCTTCGCCGGAGGCGCTGCGTCGGCTGCCAGCGGGGGCTGCGGATGGGGCCATCATTCTGGGCACGTTGGTTCTCCTGGCCTTGGTGGCGCAGGTGGGAGTGGGGGCTTTTGAGCGGTTTCAGCCTCCGGCGGTGGTGCCCCGGATCGACTTGGATCCGCGCAACCTGCCCTACTACGCCGCCCGCTCCACCTTGCGCATGTTCCTCGCCTTGCCCTTTTCCACCCTTTTTACCTTGGTCTATGGCTACATTGCTGCCAAAAGCCGCTGGGCCGAGCGCATTTTGATCCCCCTGTTGGATATCTTGCAATCGGTGCCGGTGTTGGGGTTTCTCTCCATTACCGTCACCGGCTTTATTGCCCTTTTTCCCGGCAGCTTGCTGGGGTTGGAGGCGGCTTCTATCTTTGCCATCTTCACCAGCCAGGTCTGGAACATGACCTTTTCCTTCTACCAATCCCTGCGCACGCTGCCTCAAGAGTTGGTGGAAGCCGCTACCTTGTATCGCCTGTCGGGGTGGCAGCGCTTTACCCAGTTGGAAGTGCCGGCGGCAATGGTGGGCCTCATCTGGAACGCCATGATGAGCTTTGGCGGAGGGTGGTTCTTTGTGGCAGCCAGCGAAGCCATCAGCGTGCTCAACCAGGAATACACGCTGCCGGGGCTGGGATCCTATGTGGAAGCGGCCGTCCAGGCGGAGGATCTGCCCAAGCTGGGCTGGGCGCTCCTGACCATGGCCGGGGTGATCCTGCTGGTGGATCAGCTCTTCTGGCGACCTTTGGTGGCTTGGTCGGATAAGTTTCGCCTGGAACAGAGCAGCGGGGCTGCTGCCCCCGAATCCTGGCTGTACGATCTGCTGACCATGGCGCGGATCCCGCGGCTGATCGGCAGTTGGCTGTCCCCCTTGGCAGAGTTGGTGGATCGGCTGTTGTCCCACTTAACTCGCCCCCGTTGGGTGGATCCCCTTAGTCCTGAGGCCGAGCGACGCCGCGAGCGGCTGCTAACCCAGCTTTCCTGGGCAGCTATTGGCGGCATTGGGATTTGGATTGTTTATTTTGTGGCCACCACTGTGGGCTTTGGGGAGGTGGTGCTGACCTTCGGGCTAGGGATCCTCACCTTGCTGCGGGTTAGCGTGTTGCTGGTGTTCGCCACGGTGATCTGGACTCCCATTGGGGTGGCCATTGGCTTTAATCCAAAACTGGCGAAACTGCTGCAGCCGGTGGTGCAATTTCTGGCAGCTTTCCCGGCCAATTTCCTTTTTCCCTTTGCCACGTTGTTTTTTATCCGCGCCCAGATCAGCATTGAGTGGGGCAGCATTTTGCTCATGTCGTTGGGGGCACAGTGGTACATCCTTTTCAACTCCATTGCCGGCGCCCAGAGCATCCCCACAGACTTGCGAGAAATGGCTGTGGATGTGGGCTTACGAGGATGGCAGCGCTGGCGAAAGCTGATCATTCCAGGGATCTTTTCCGCCTGGGTCACCGGGGGAATCACGGCCAGCGGCGGCGCTTGGAACGCCAGCATTGTCTCGGAGATTGTGGCCTGGGGATCCACCACCCTCAAGGCTACAGGATTGGGCACCTACATTGCTGAGGCAACGGCGGTGGGAGACTGGCCCCGCATTACCTTGGGCATTGGCATGATGAGCTTGTTTGTGGTGGGCCTTAACCGCCTCTTCTGGCGACGGCTGTATCAGTTGGCGGAAGAAAAGTATCACCTTTAGTCTTTTCAGTTTCTGAGGTAATCTCTCTATGAGCTCTGCAGCTTCCCCCGTTTTAATTGAGGCTGAGAAAGTCTACAAGCGCTTTCCTTTGCCAGAGGGCAAGGGGGAGTTTACCGTTTTAAGCCAAATTGATTTGCAAGTGCGGGCAGGGGAGGTCTTGGCTCTGCTGGGCCGTAGCGGCAGTGGCAAAAGCACCCTTTTGCGCATCATGGCGGGCCTGATCCCCCCCAGTCAAGGGCGGGTGCTGAGTAACGGCCAGCCTCTACGTGGGCCTAACCCCGATGTGGCGATGGTGTTTCAGAGCTTTGCTCTCCTACCCTGGCTGACCGTGCAAGAAAATGTGGAGCTGGGGCTGCAAGCCCGAGGGATCCCCCGCGAGATCCGCCGGCAAACGGCCCTGAAGGCCATTGACTTGGTGGGCTTGGATGGGTTTGAGAACGCTTACCCCAAGGAGCTTTCGGGGGGGATGAAGCAGCGGGTGGGCTTTGCCCGCGCCTTTGTCCTAGAGCCCAAGGTGCTGTTTATGGATGAGCCTTTTAGCGCTTTGGACGTGCTGACGGCGGAAAACCTGCGGGGGGAAATTGATGAGCTGTGGAATGCGCAAGCCTTCTCTTCCCAAAGCATCCTCATCGTTACCCACAACATCGAAGAGGCGGTGTTTTTAGCGGATCGGGTGGTGATTCTGGGATCCAACCCGGGGCGGATCCGGGGGGAGGTGAGAATTGACCTGCCGCGGCCCCACAAGCGCACGGATCCCCGCTTCAAGTCCTTGGTGGACTACATCTACGAGATCATGACCAACCCCGAAATCGCTATTACGGGAGAGGTGGCCCTGCCTGCTCCGGTCGGTGATAAGGCGGCTTCCCCCTATGCCTTGCCTCTGCCCCATGCGCGGGTAGGCGGGATCAGCGGCCTTTTGGAACTGCTCGTGGAGTGGCCACAAGGGCGGGCAGAGATTTCTAACCTGGCTGAACGGCTGCAACTGGCCGTGGACGACCTGCTGCCTATTTTGGATGCGGCGGTACTGTTGGGGTTTGCCGAGGTGACCGGCAGAGTGGTGCAACTGACCGAAATTGGCCAGGACTTTGCCAACACCACCATCCTGCGCAGCAAGGATCTCTTCCGACAACAGCTATTGGCACGGGTGCCCGTGTTCCGCAGCATCTTGCAGACCCTGGAAGAAAAAGGCAGCCGCTCCATGCGAGCGGACTTCTTCTTGAATCTTTGGGACGAACACTTCCCCCACGCTGAAGCCGAACGGCAGTTTGCCACCGCCATTGACTGGGGGCGCTATGCGGAGCTATTTGAGTATGACGCCTCGGAAGAACGTCTCTATCTGCCCGAGCCAAGCGAGAGCTCCACTGCTCAAAAGCCTGTCGGTCTTGACTCTCGTTCCGAGTGAAGCGCATCTGGCTCTGCCTTTTTCAAAGCTGCATCGTAGAGCGGAGGTATGGCGCCAATTCCAGAAAGTCCCAAAATCTACCACATTACCCATGTAGACAACTTGCAAGGGATTTTGACATACCCCCCCGCTTTTAGGCAGGGGATTCTTGTTACTGGTTCTGCGACAGCACTTGAAATCATGGCCTGGGAACTTCAAGGCCTATGCCGCAGCCTGCCGGCGGGGGGAAGTCCAACCGGGCAAAATGTTCGTTTTCGAGACCGGAAACCTGACCAATCCGCGCTACATCATCAATTTCCCCACAAAACGCCACTGGCGGGGGAAGTCGCGGATCGAGGATATAGAAGCTGGGCTGAAGTCCCTTGCCGAGGAGATCAGGCATCTTGGTCTGCGCTCAGTCGCTTTGCCACCCCTAGGCTGCGGCCTCGGGGGTCTTCATTGGCCCGATGTGCGCTCCCGCATCGAGCAGGCGCTAGCAGAACTTCCCGACGTCCACATCCTTGTCTTTGAGCCCACCGGGCCTCAGCCTTTACCGAAGAGCATGCGCCGCGGCCAGATCCCTTCCTTGACCCGGGAAGAGCGGTGCTGGTGGGCCTTATGGAGCGCTATGTAAACGGTCTACTTGTTCCGTTTGTCTCTTTGCTTGAGCTGCACAAGCTGATGTACTTCCTGCAGGAAGCTGGGGAGCCCCTTCGCTTAAGGTTTACAAAGGGCGTTCATGGACCCTACGCCGAGAACTTGCGGCATGTTCTTAAGGAAATCGAGGGTTACTACATCTCTGGGTACGGATCGGGGAGTGACCGACCAGACAAGAAGCTGGAGCTGGTGCCTGGCGCCATCGAGGAGGCCCACAGCTATCTCGCCGATCAGCCAGAGACGAGAGAACGCTTTGAGCGTGTCAGCGACCTCGTGGAGGGCTTTGAGTCGCCCTATGGTCTAGAATTGCTGGCTACTGTCCACTGGATCGTGACTCGTGGGCACCCTTCTACGACGGCAGAGTTGGTGGAAAGCTTCTACGCCTGGGGAGATAGAAAACAACAATTCAGTAGCAAACAGATCCTGCTTGCCGCTCGAGTTTTGGCAGAGAAGGGGTGGTTCAAGGCACTTCCAACAGAGCCGCTTGCGGCCAGCCGAAGCCAGTTCGAAACACGGCCCTAGCGCTCTGCACTACTTCCGGTCTGGAACCTGCGAACACGACTACCCCTTGCCTGCAGCAAGTACCTACTCATAAATCCAGCTTTGGGCAACCGGTGTCCAGCTCACCAATTCCGACTCATCGAACCAAAGGGCGATCTCCCGCTGCGCGGTTTCAACTCCATCGGAGCCGTGAATGAGGTTGCGGCCAATGTCGATGCCAAAATCGCCGCGAATGGTGCCCGGTTCTGCCTCCAGGGGGTTGGTCTTGCCGATGAGCTTACGGGCGGCAGCAATCACCCCTTTGCCCTGCCAGACCATAGCCACCACCGGCCCCGAGGTAATGAACTTCACCAAACTGTGGAAGAAGGGGCGCTCCTTGTGTTCGGCGTAATGGGCTTCCGCCAGCTCTTGGCTCACTTGCACCAGCTTCAGGCCCACCAATTGGTAGCCCCGGCTCTCCAGGCGCTGGATGATGGTGCCCACCAGCCCCCGCTGCACGCCGTCTGGCTTGATGGCAATAAAGGTGCGCTCCATGGGATCTCCCCTCGTTTTACAGATCTTCACCGCTATCCTTGTACCGGATCGGGGATCCCGAGCGCAAGGGAGCAAAATTAGCGCTTTTTACGCGCCCACCACTGCCAAGGTCAGGAAGGCAGCCCCCACCACTGTAATCGCCCAGCCGGCCCAGCGAGTTAAGCCAGGGATCCGCAACCCCCAGCGTTCTGCTGCCCAAAGGGCCAGGAGAGCTACCCCATACTGGACGGTGCTCAACCCCAGTAGATATCCCACCCAAGGCATGGGTTGGGCGCCGATAATGGTTTCGGCGTAGGCATAGCCATGGAATAGCCCCGCCAGGGATCCCCCTATTAGCAAGAGCCAACTTGGGATCTGCCGCGGTTGCACCAGCAGCAAGCCGAAGAGAACCACGGAAGAGGCAATGGCCAGCTCCGTCAGTCCCAGGGGATCCCAGCCGGCCAGGTGGATCCCAGTGCCCACCAGACCCGCTAGCACAAAGCCCAGCGGGATCCCGTAGGGCCAGGGCTGCCCCGCCGCCACAAGACCGATGGCCACGACGAAGGCCAGGTGATCCAAGCCAATGACAGGGTGAGCCAGCCCGGAGAGAAATCCCTCCCAGGCCGTTGCAGGCAGTTTCCCTCCTAGGGCGTGGTGGGCAAAAGCCGGCGAAAAAAACCCCGTAACTGCCAGGGCGCCCCCAACAGCGGCAAAGCTGGGGATCCCTTCCTTCCGCCACCGCCCAAGCGGCGATGGGACTTGCTGCCACAGCCAAGACATGCTTTTGGACCTCCCTGAGTTCTCTCAATAGCTGCCCAGATCTCCCAGTCTAGGGGCGCTCTCTGTACCCTTGCAGATTTTCCGGCTCAAACTGGCGCAAAATCCGCGTGGCTTCGCGGAGGCGGGTTTCGTTCTCTTCTTCCACAATGAGCACGTACTTGCCCGCAGCGAGGCGGTTGCGGTAAGCCAAAGCATCGCCGGAGCCACCAGACAAGCCCACTCCGCCGCCGACGAAAAAGCTGCCCATGGCCCCGCCCATCGCGCCCAATAGGCCGCCGATCAGGTGGTTGCCTATAGGTCCCGCCCAGGCAAAGGTATCCAAACCACTCAAAACGCTGAACCCCACCCCGGCCAAAAAGCCAAAGGGCACCAACCAAATGGCCAAACGCTGCATCTGACGGCGGGCGGCTCGGGCCGGATCGATCAGCCCAAACTCGTCGGCGGTTTTGTAGCCCCGCCCCAGTAGGTGCAATCGCTCCAGGGAAAAGCCGGCTTGTTCCAGGGCGCTGTAGGCCGCCTCAGCGGCTATGCGATCCGGCAGTACCGCGATTAAATAGCTCATGGATGCGGGGATCCAATCCGTTCCACATCTTATTGTCTGCCAAGTTTGAGCGAGGATCCCTGTGACCCAGTCTGGCTCCACTAGCGCTCCATCTACTAGCCTCTACCAGCGCTTTTACGAAGTGGTGCGGCGGATCCCGCCGGGCCGAGTGGCCACCTATGGGCAGGTGGCGCGGGTTGCCGGTTACCCCGGCTATGCTCGCCAGGTGGGCTATGCTTTGTTTCGCCTGCAAGGCCAAAACACCGACATCCCTTGGCAACGGGTGATCAACGCCCAGGGCTGCATTTCCTACTCCCCCTTTCGCCTTGGCTACGACGACTTGCAAAAAGTCCTACTCCAAGCCGAAGGGATCCACTTCGACGCCGAGGGCCAGGTGGACTTGCAACAATTTGGCTGGGATCCATGGGAAGCTTAACCTAAACTTGACCTAACCTTAGACAGGCCATAACGAAACCCCCATCCCACCCCTGGTAACGTGAACGCGGATGCGTCCTCTCTTGCGGATGGAGTGAAGGAATTGTCATGAAACCAGCTTGCCGTGCTCGAGGGTCTGCCCCTGCCAAGAGATGGCTCCCGGATTGGCTGAACCCTCTGGCCAGGTCCCTGTGGGTCGGGTTGTGGTGTTTGGTGCTGAGCCTGGCCAGCGCCTGCGGTAGCAGCAGCTCGGTTCCCCCAACCGGCGGAGGGGCTGGGTTTATCGCCTCGGATCCCAATGTGGCTCTCTCGACTCAGCCGCCCGCTTTTACCCTACAAATCCTACACGCCAGCGACTTGGAAGCCTCGATAGCTGCCGTACAAGATGCGCCGCGCTTCTCGGCGGTGGTGAACGCTCTGCGCCCCCAATTCCCAAATACGGTGGTGCTCTCCAGTGGGGACAACTATATCCCCAGCCCCTTCTACAACGCCAGCACGGATCGGTCTCTGCAAGGCCGTTACAACCTCACCCCTGGCAAAGCCGATATCGAGATCATCAACGCCATTGGCTTTGAGGCGGCTGCCTTCGGCAACCACGAGTTCGACCAGGGCACGCGCCAAATTCGCGACCTCATCCGGCCCGACACTGGCCGCGGCTACGCTGGGGCTCGTTTTCCCTACTTGAGCGCCAACCTCAGCTTCAGCGGTACCGGCGAATTGGCCAGCGCTGACTTTGCCGCCGATGGCCAAGAGGCCAGCTCCATTCGAGGCAGAATTGCCAAGACAGCAGTGATTACCGTAGGAGGGCAGCGAATTGGCTTGGTGGGAGCCACCACCACTCGCTTGGCTGCCATTTCCAGCCCCGGCCCAGAGGTGAGGGTAGAAGGCAGGGTGGACGACACCGACCAGGTAAGTGCTGCCCTGATCCAGGGCTTTGTCGATCAACTCACCGCTCAGGGCATCAACAAAATTATCCTCCTAGCCCATCTGCAACAGTTGCAAAACGAGGTAGCCCTGGCCAGCCAATTGCGAAATGTGGACATCATCATTGCCGGCGGATCCCACCGGGTGATCGCCAAGCCCACCGATCGCCTGCGCACTGATTTGCCCGATACCCGCAGGGGTGACTACCCCATCTTGCGCTCCTCCGCCAGTGGTCAACCGGTGGCGGTGGTCAACACCGGCTCCAACTATCGCTACGTGGGCCGCCTGGTGGTCAGCTTTGACGCCAACGGGGTTATTGCCCGCATTGACCCGGTGAGCGGTGCCTATGCCACCGACGACCAAGGGGTAGCAGCTGTCAGGGGCACCCCCAATCCTGACGTAGTGCGGATAGCCAACGAAATTGGCAACATCATCCGCACCAAAGATGGCCGCACCTTCGGCTCCACCACCCAATTTCTCAACGGCCTGCGGGCAGAGGTGCGCACCGAGGAAACCAACCTGGGCAACCTCACTGCCGATGCCAACTTGGCCTACGCCAGAACGGTCGATCCTTCTACGGTTATCTCCCTGAAAAATGGCGGTGGCATTCGCGCTCCCATTGGGGCTACCACCGGCGGCGGCGGCGGTGAGCCGGTGCGGCGCATCCCACCGGTGGCTAACCCTGAAGCCGGCAAGCAGTCCGGTCAAATCTCTCAGCTGGACATCGAAACGGCCCTTGCTTTTAACAACGGCCTCTCTCTGTTGACCGTCACCGCTGAGGAACTGAAGCAGATAGTGGAACACGGGGTGGCGCAAACCCAGCCGGGAGCTACGCCGGGCCGCTTCCCCCAAATTGGCGGCTTTGCCTTTAGCTTTGATCCCTCGCGGCCACCGGGATCCCGCGTCCTCTCCTTGCGGGTGGATACGCCCACAGGTCGGGATGTGGTGGTGCGCAACGGCCAAGTGCAAGGGGATCCCAGACGCACCTTCCGCCTGGTGACCCTGGACTTCTTGGCCAATGGTGGGGATGACTATCCCTTCCCTCGCCTGTCTAACCCCAACCGGGTCAACTTGGCCCCCAGCTCTGGCATTACCTTCGACACCCCCGGCAGCGAGCAAGATGCCTTGGCTCGGTATTTGCGGCAGATCGGCGTGTTCACCGAACCGGACACCCCGCCGGCCCAGGATACCCGCATCCAGAACCTGTCGGCCCGCCCAGATACGGTGCTGCAAGGTCTGTAGATTGGGTTAACAGACTGGGGCAGATTGGTCCAGAGGAGTGGTAATCCGGTGCCGGGCTTCCTTCTTGCCAAAGGGGAGATTGGCTTGGATGAGTTGCCTCAGCAGCGTGCTGGAGAAATGTCTTGAGCTTTTTAGGAAGGGATCCCTGGCCAGTGTCAAGGATCCCTTTTCTTTTTCCTACTCCTATCCCTGCTGGTGTTACTTGGCAACGTTTACCGGGGTGCCCAGGCGGGCTGTAAACCTTGCGGGCATTGCCCACAATAGGTGGATTTGTATACGGATTGAGTTGCTTCCTCAAGGAGGAATCATTACCATCAAGGGTGACGTCCGCTCCTTTTGTTGTTCATGACTCTGGAGAAGTTTTTTACCCAGCTCAACGCCAATGGCTTAGCCATTGCGCTTTTGCTCTTTGCCACCCCTTGGGTGGTTTGGGTTCTCTGCGACTGGATCCCAGGCCAATGGGAGGAGCCTTTTTTGCTCAGCTTAAGTATCGGCTTGGGAGCGGTAACTCTTGTCCTCTGGGCGGGCTACTTGGCCTATGCCACCAACACCGCCGGCTGGCAGGCGGTGGTGAAGCAGGCGGATATGTTCTTGCTGCTGGTGCCTCCCTGGACTTTTCTTAGCTCCATCTGGGTGGCACGCCAGCGCATGCCTCTCTCGCGGGTGCCGGCTTTTCGCACCTTGCAAGGGATCGGCATTTTGGCGGCAGTCTATCTTATTTTTTCTTGGCTCAGTCGCCGGGTTTATCTTGTCTTCTTTTCCCGCCTACCCTTTTCGGCTTTCTTGTGGATCCTGGCAGGGCTGTTGGGGGTGGCGTACATCGGCTATCGCATCATCTTCGGGGATCCGCCCAAGTACCCGCCTGAAACCTGAGGGGACGGACAGCAGGGAGTGACATACTCCCGCACTCATGCTGACGCACAGGCGGGCTTCTCAGTGACTCCTGTGAAGGACATTTCCTGAGCTTTAAGGACGGGATGCCCCACCGCTCTGTATTTGATGTTTATCGCCGCGTTGTGGTCTCGGCTCAGCTCTAGCCCACAATGCGGGCAAGAGTGCCATCTGTCTCGGATGGTCTTCGGTACCTTTTGGCCGCACCGAGAGCAGTTTTGGCTTGTGCCGCTTGGATCTACTGCGATCACCCTCAGCCCAGCTCTTTCAGCCTTGACTGCGAGAATCCGCAGGAATTGCCCCCACCCGGCATCATAAGTAGATTTCGCTAGTTTGGTTCTGGCAATACCTTTGATGTTGAGCGCCTCATACGCAATATGCTTTCCCTTGCTTACCAGCTTCTTGGCTGTTTTGTAGTGGAAGTCTTTACGCTGGTTGGCCACCCTGAGATGAGCCTTGGCCACCCGCTTCAGGGCTTTCTTACGGCGGTTTGACCCTTTCTGCTTGCGGGATAAAGACCGCTGCAGCCTCTCCAGCCGCTTTTGGGCGCGGCGGTAATACTGGGGCACTGGGACGGACTCCCCCGTATCGGTCGTCAAAAAGGAGTCCAGCCCCATGTCGATCCCCATGGTGTTCTCCAGTGTTGGCAGGTCAGGAGTGAACTCGGGGACAGACGTATCTTGCAGGCTTAATGTCACATACCACCCGTCCGCTTTGCGGGTGATGGTAGCAGTCTTGATGACAAAACCGTCAGGCAAAGGACGGTGCTGAATCAGCTTAACTGTGCCAATCTTGGGCAGATGAATGAACTTCCCCTGAAGGCAGTCCTGCTTCATCTGGGGGAAGGTGAAGGAACGATACCGGCCCACCCCCTTGAATCTCGGCCTCCCTATCCTCTTGCCGTTGCGGTCGCCTTTCAGCCAGCGGTCGAATGCTTTGTGCACTCGCTCTACGCAATCTTGGAGGACTTGCGAGTGGACTGCTTGGTATTCGGGGAACCTTGCCTTGGTGTTCACCAAGTCTCGTTTTTGGGAGTAGACATCCGGCCTGTCTCTCAGCTCAGGCAAATGACAGATTAAAGGGCAAGCGTTGATATCACAGCGGTTTTGCTCCCACCAGTTAAACCGCTCTGCCAGCCGATAGTTGTACTGCTTGCGCAACAGCTCCAGCCACTGATCCATCAGGGCAGCTTGGCTGGGCGTAGGCCGCAGACGGTACTGATAAGCAGTCCTCATCTTAAGCGTGCCTAGAAACCGCTACACTGATTATAGCACCAGTAAGGATTAGCAGCCATGAAGCATGATTTTGTTTCCAGCGGCAGAGCTGTATCTGATTTGAAGGCACACTTGGTCTTAACCACCAAGTACCGTCGCAAGGTATTTACCAGCGAAATGTTGCAGCGATTGCATGAAGTTATGTATGACCTCTGCCAAAAGTGGGGCTGCAAACTTATTGAGTTTAACGGCGAGGCAGACCATATTCATCTGCTGTTCCAGTACTATCCGCAGATAGATCTGTCCAAGTTGGTAAACAACATTAAATCCGTCTCTAGCCGTAGGATGAGAAGCGAGTTTGCGGACTACATCAGCAAGATATATCGGAAAAATGTACTGTGGAATGAATCTTATTTCATCGCTTCATGTGGTGGGGTGACGGTCTCGGTTTTGTGCCAGTACATTGAAAACCAAGGAACTCCCGCCTCTCATCCCGACCCTCGTCCTGCGGACAGAGGGCGGGGCTTCTCGGCGGACTAGCTAAAATCAAGGGAGACCTTTTGCAACTTGGCAATGGTGACCGTCCCTCTGACTTCAGCCCTGAATATCGACTATCGTCCTCTACAGGAGCTGTTATCGGCGGGAGCCTGGCTGGAGGCGGATCGGCTGAGCCTACAACTGCTATGTCGGGCGGCAGGAGAGGGGGCAGCGCGGCGGGGCTGGCTGTATTTTTCCGAGGTGAGCCGGATTCCGGTGGAGGATTTGCGAACGATTGATCACCTGTGGCGAGTGGCCTCTGGGGATCGCTTTGGCTACTCGGTGCAGCGACAATTGTGGTTGGGGGTGAACCGCAACTGGGAGCGCCTCTGGCCCCTCATCGGCTGGAAGCAGGGCTACCACTGGACTCGCTACCCTGACGAGTTCATCTGGGATCTCTCCGCCCCCAAGGGCCACCTGCCCCTTTCCAACCAACTGCGGGGGGTGCGGGTTCTGGAGGAGTTGCTCACCCACAAGGCTTGGGAAGACTCGTCAGGCTAGGCAACCGTTTCTTGAACCTTGTTGGATCTGAATTGGATCTGAGCTGTGGCCGAGCAACTGCAACTGACTCAATTTCCCGACCTGCCCGTCGATCTGGCCCAAGCCTGCGAACAAGCCATTCGGGCAACTCGCTTGGCCATGCAAGCGGGGTATCGCCGCCTGCTCATCGAGATCCTGGCCCCCGACATCAAGCCAGAAGTATTGTCCCGCCCGTTCTTGGAGCTGCTGCAACCGCCTGCTTTGGTGCTATTCAGCGATGCCGGCGGAGCAGCCCTGGCCCAGCGGGAATGGGGATCCCTGCCAGAAGGGATTGAATTACAGAGCTTGACTTCCCGGACTCAACCTACCCCAGAACAGAGCCTCCTGCTGGTGATGCCAGCGGTTTACAGCTTGGATCAGGTGGAGCGGGTTTGCCAAGCGGTCAGCGGTGGGGATCCCTCTGGGCTGGCTTCCAAAGGACGGGATCCCAAACCCGTCGTTCTCCTCAACCCCCAATTGCAGGATGCCGCCACCGTGGGGGTGGGTCTGGCCGGTCGCCGGCTGCGGCAGCGGTTCCTGAGCACCTTTGAGACCAGCTACTACCTGCGCTCCCTGGTGGAGGGGGCCCTGTTTCGGGCCTATCCGGATCCCTGGAGCGTGTGGCAGCAGGAAGAGCCCGGCCTCTACAGCGTCTTGAAGACTTTTATTGCCCAGCCCACCGGCGAGGAAGTGGCCGAACTGTTCAGGGCCAGCAAGGGAAAGGATCCCTGGTGGAGCTGGCGGCGCTGGCTGGGATCCCTGTGAGGGTCAGGATCTCATGGGGAGAGAGGCCAGGGGTGAGGGTTAGTACTATCTCAAACTCTTTTAATAAAGACTATAAAGCTCCCCGCCTCATCTCTATTTCGGTGATATGATCACACCACGCTAGGAGTGTCTGGGGATCCCCCCCAGGCTGAGATTACATCCTCAGAACCTGATCTGGTTCATACCAGCGTAGGAAAGCGAGCACTGGAGTTGACAACATGCGCAGCGAATGGGTTGCCCGTCGCCGTGGGCAAGCAAATGTAACGCAGATGCACTTTGCCCGTCAGGGCGCGATTACCGAAGAGATGGAGTACGTGGCCCGGCGGGAAAACCTGCCGCCGGAACTGATCCGCTCGGAAGTGGCCCGGGGTCGCATGATCATCCCTGCCAACATCAATCACACCAACCTCGAGCCGATGTGCATTGGGATCGCTTCCCGGTGCAAAGTCAATGCCAACATTGGCGCTTCCCCTACTTCTTCCGGCTTGGCCGAAGAGCTGGAAAAGCTGAAATTGGCCATCAAATACGGCGCCGATACCGTTATGGATCTGTCCACCGGCGGGGGCGATTTGGATGAAATTCGCACAGCCATTATCCAAGCTTCTCCAGTGCCCATTGGCACGGTGCCCATCTACCAGGCCCTAGAAAGCGTGCATGGCAATGTCGAAAAACTCTCGGCAGAAGATATCTTGCATATTATCGAAAAGCAGGCCCAGCAAGGGGTGGACTACATGACCATCCATGCCGGGATCCTGATCGAATATCTGCCGTTGGTGCGCCATCGCCTGACGGGAATTGTTTCTCGTGGGGGTGGGATCCTGGCCCGTTGGATGTTGGCCCACCACAAACAAAACCCGCTTTATACCCACTTCCGCGACATTATCGAGATTTTCAAGAAATACGATGTTTCTTTTAGTCTGGGAGATTCTTTGCGACCGGGATGTTTGCACGATGCCTCTGATGAGGCGCAACTGGCGGAGTTGAAAACCCTGGGCCAGCTGACCCGCATGGCCTGGGAGCACGATGTGCAGGTGATGGTAGAAGGGCCGGGGCACGTGCCGATGGATCAAATTGAATTTAACGTGCGCAAGCAAATGGAGGAGTGCGACGAAGCTCCCTTCTACGTTTTGGGGCCTTTGGTAACCGATATTGCGGCAGGCTATGACCACATCAGCTCCGCCATTGGGGCGGCCTTGGCTGGCTGGTATGGTGCGGCAATGCTCTGCTACGTCACCCCCAAGGAACACTTGGGTTTGCCCAATGCTGAGGACGTGCGCAACGGCCTCATTGCCTACAAAATTGCCGCCCATGCTGCCGACATTGCCCGTCACCGGCCTGGGGCCAGGGATCGCGATGATGAGATGTCCAGAGCTCGCTATAACTTCGACTGGAACCGGCAGTTTGAATTGTCTTTGGATCCAGAACGCGCCAGAGAATATCACGACGAAACCTTGCCGGCAGATATCTACAAAACGGCAGAGTTCTGCTCCATGTGTGGGCCAAAGTTTTGCCCTATGCAAACTAAGATGGATGCAGAGGCTTTGAGCGAGCTGGAGCGGTTCTTGGCCGCGCAGCCAACAGGATAAGTCTTGGTTCATCCCCAATCCAATGGGTTGAAACCATCTTCTGTCCTGCCTATGGACTGGATTGGGATCCCAGCCTCAAGCTGTCAAAAAGTTGGGTCTAAAGTTCTGTCCTACCGCAGGGATCCCTGCCCTTTGTGGCGGGGAGTGTGTCAAGCTGATCTGTAGAAGAACCATTGCAGTTGGCTCAATTGAGCACAGAGGATGACATGGCACTTAGACAACTCGGGCATGTCGCCATCCGGGTAGAAGACATCCCCAAGGCGGTGGAGTTCTACCAAAAGCTGGGCATGGTCAACGTCTGGCAGGATCCCGACTGGGCCTACATGAAGGCAGGAGAGGATGGGCTGGCGCTATTGGGGCCGGGCTACCGCGCGGCAGGGCCTCACTTTGGCTTTGTCTTCGACAACCTGGAGGAGCTCCAGCAAGAACACCAGCGCCTGAAATCCCAAGGGATCCTGGTGGGGGAAATCCACAGCCACCGGGATGGCACTGCCTCTTTCTATGGCAAGGATCCCGACGGCAACCTGTTTGAGTTTTTGTATGAGCCTGCGGGAACCTTCGACCAAGCCAAGGCAGCCCAAGCCACAGCTTGACTTAGCACCTTGAGGGCACTCCCCCAAGTACTCTCAGTTTGTCCAACGCAAAGGGATCCTCTTGTACACAGGGGATCCCCCCTTTTGACCAGCATTTACCCGACTTGAGCCAGTGGGAGTTGCCCGGTCAGTCGCCAGATCTGCTGGAGGTTTGCACGTACAAAATCACCAGGAAGATGGCGGGCACCAGAACGACTAAGAGAGTGGCCAAGATGCCCAGGTAGTTCGTCTCCATAACTCCAAATGCCACAAGCCCAACTGGCAGTCAGCATACCACTCTTGAGTACGACTTGCCCAAAGGGAAAACAGGCGGGCCAAGGCTAGGGCTTTGTTTTGACGGAAACATCCCCCAGCACTTTGGTCTGGCAGGCAAGGCGGTAGCTATCGGGCTTGCGCTTGAGCTTGCGGTTTTCTGCCTCGGTGCGAGGGGAGAGGTTCTCGGATCCCTCGACAATCTCCACCACACAGGTGCCACATTGGCCGTTGCCGCCGCAGTTGAGCAGCTTGGCCATCATTTTGTAGAGATCGATCTGGTTTTCCAGAGCCTTCAGGCGCAGGTTAGCGCCTTCAGCGACGAAGATCTCTCGGTTCTCGTTGACGAAGCGAATCGTTGCCATACCCCTGCCAGAAACCACGACACCTTTCAGACTGAGCCAGGAGAGCGCTCACAGTTGCTAAGTATTGTAACATTTTAAGTCATATTTTTAATCTCTGGCGAGAGATCTGGGATGATGATGCCTAAAGTGAGACGGCATCCTGCCTGAAGCCACTCAGGTCGGTAGCGTTTCGTTATACTGTTTGATGCCCGTGATGGAAATTCTGAGAGCGATATCCTCTTGGGTGCGCTCAGGGGTTCAAGCGGGTGCGGCACCCCTCGACTCTGAAGAAACTGCTCAGGTCAGGATCCCAGGTAAGATGTCGGCTTAATTGTTTGACTGGATATCGCGTAAGTGTTGGAGAACGTGGAGGACCGAGCTTTATGGGACTACCGTGGTATCGGGTCCATACGGTTGTACTGAATGACCCAGGTCGCCTGATCGCGGTTCACCTGATGCATACCGCTCTGGTAGCAGGTTGGGCCGGGTCGATGGCGCTCTATGAAACGGCCATTTTCGATCCGTCGGATCCTGTCCTGAATCCGATGTGGCGTCAGGGCATGTTTGTCATGCCATTTATGGTTCGCCTGGGGGTGGTCAACTCCTGGGGCGGTTGGAATATCTACGGCGAGAGCGTTGCCAATGCGGGCTTCTGGACGTTTGAAGGGGTAGCCACTGCCCATATCGTTTTGTCCGGCTTGCTCTTCTTGGCTGCCTGCTGGCACTGGGTGTACTGGGATCTGGAGCTGTTCCGGGATCCCCGCACCGGCGAGCCGGCTTTGGATCTGCCGAAAATATTTGGGATCCACCTGCTGCTGGCCGGGATCCTCTGCTTTGGCTTTGGAGCTTTTCACCTGACGGGGGTGTTTGGCCCGGGAATGTGGGTGAGCGATCCCTATGCGACGACGGGACACGTCCAGCCGGTAGCACCGGAATGGGGGCCAGCCGGTTTTAACCCCTACAACGCCGGAGGGGTGGTGGCCCACCACATTGCTGCCGGCATCGTGGGCATCATTGCAGGTCTATTTCACATCACGGTACGCCCACCCCAGCGCCTCTATCGCGCTCTGCGGATGGGGAACATCGAGACGGTGCTTTCCAGCTCGATCGCGGCGGTGTTTTTTGCCGGTTTTGTGGTGGCCGGAACCATGTGGTACGGCAGCGCCACTACCCCTGTGGAGCTGTTTGGCCCCACCCGCTACCAATGGGATTCTGGCTATTTCAACCAGGAGATTAACCGCCGGGTAAATGCGGCCATGGAAGCCGGGATGACCCGCAGTCAGGCCTACAACTCCCTGCCCAAGTCTCTGCTCTTCTACGACTACGTGGGCAACAGCCCGGCCAAGGGGGGTCTGTTCCGAGCTGGCCCCATGAACAAAGGGGATGGCATTGCCATCGAGTGGCTGGGCTACCCGGTGTTCCGTGACCGCGAAGGGCGGGAGCTGACGGTGCAGCGGATGCCCAACTTCTTCGAGACCTTCCCGGTTATCCTGCGGGATGCCGATGGGGTGGTGCGGGCAGACATTCCCTTCCGTCGGGCAGAGTCTCGCTACAGCTTTGAGCAGGTGGGGGTGACTGTGGAGTTTTACGGCGGCAAGCTGGACGGCCAGGTGTTTACCGACCCGGCAACGGTTAAGAAATATGCCCGCCAGGCCCAGTTGGGTCAGTTGTTTGAGTTCGACCGAGAAACCCCCAAGGCGGACGGCACCTTCCACACCAGCCCCCGCGGTTGGTTTACCTTTGCTCATGCGGTCTTTGCCCTGCTGTTCTTCTTCGGCCACATTTGGCACGGCGCCCGTACCCTCTTCCGGGATGTGTTCGCCGGTATTGACCCCAATATGAGCGAGGAAATGGTGGAGTTTGGCGTCTTCCAGAAAGTGGGGGATCCCACCACTCGCAAGGTTCAGGAAGCCTAGAGCCCTTTTCGGCGATGCCGTCGGCACTCTGCTTCACTTTGGAGATGGGGTGCTGGCGGCTCCGAGTTAATCTGGAATCAAGCCCCCTTAGAAATGGAGGTTTTGTATGGAAGCCATCACCTACACCTTTATCCTGTTTTTGACGTTGGGCCTTCTGTTTTTCGCGGTCGCCTTTCGGGAAACTCCGAGAATTACCAAGAAGTAACCCAGGGTAGTGGCTGCCGTTCCTGCTGTGCCGGGCTCAAGCAAGGCAGAGGGAAGGTCAGTCTCTTTTGAGATTTGTGGTTTAGGCTTAGTTCTGGATGGGGCCGGAGCTCTCTCCGGCTTTCCTAATTTGCGGTTGGGTAGCGGCAACTCGGAATGGAGTGATTCCAAAATAAGATTCCAAAATAAATAGTCAAGTAGCGGCAACCTGAGGATCCTTCCTTTTGGGAGAGGAGGGGGGAGTTCTCAGAGCTACTGAGACCCTTTTCGGTACTCTTCAGTACTCTGTAGGAGAACGCTTGTCCTACTGCTCAAATTGAACTCGCTAAGGATGCCTTAGGATGGCTTTTGGGATCCCAGAGACAGCTTAGCTTGGGTTCAGATTCAAGATTGGGTTAACGATGGCAACAGTGCTGCTGGTGGAAGATGATCCGATCAACGCCCGTGTTTTTGAGAAGGTGTTGCGACGGCGGGGTGGGTTTGAGGTCTTTCACAGCCAGGATGTGGAGCAGATTTTGAAGCTGGCCCAGGGGCACGAGGTGGATGTCATTTTGTTGGATGTTTCCCTGTCCCAGAGCACCTTTCGCGGCGAGGCGGTGGACGGGATCCGCATTGCCCAACTGTTGAAGGCGGATCCGAAAAGCAGCTCCATCCCCATCATTTTGGTGACGGCCCATGCGATGCGCGGCGACCGCGAGGCATTTTTGGCCCAGAGCGGGGCAGATGGCTACATTGCCAAGCCGGTGGTGGATCACGAGGAGATGGTGAATCAAGTTCGCCAGGTGTTGTGTCGAGGGCCGGGGCAGGGGTGAGTTCTCCTGGAGAAGAATTAGGCGGCGAAGCTGCGCAAAATCGACTGCCAAAAGGGGATCCCATCTTGCCCTGGCAAATCAGGATCTGCTGCCCGCTCGGGGTGGGGCATCAAACCCAAGATCCGACCGCTGGGATCGCAAATGCCGGCAATATTATCCACAGAGCCGTTGGGCGCAACCGGAGCATAGCGAAGGACGATCTGCCCTTGATCCTGCAATTGCTTGAGGGTATCCGGGTCGCAGGTATAGCGGCCTTCCCCATGGGCGATGGGCAGGGTTAAGGTGGATCCCTGGGGATACGCGCTTGTCCAGGGAAGATCCTGCCGTTCTATACGGATCCCCACTCGGTCGCAGATAAAGTGCAGGTTGGCATTGCGCACCAGCGCCCCCGGCAGCAGGCCCGCCTCTGTTAAGATCTGAAAGCCATTGCAGATGCCCAGCACATAGCCCCCTCGCGCTACGTGCTCCTTCAGGGATCCCATCACCGGAGCAAAACGAGCGATGGCCCCACAACGCAAATAATCCCCATAGCTGAAGCCCCCCGGCAGCACCACCACATCCAGCTCCGACAAATCCGTCTCTCGGTGCCAGATCAGCCGCGTTGGGCAGCCCAAGAGGCCGCGGGTTACCCAGGCTACATCTCGGTCGCAGTTGGAACCCGGAAAAACAACAACGCCAAACCTCACGCCAGCCATTGGGATCCCTTAAGTGAGAGGAAAGAAGATGGTCAGATTAGAGGGATGGAAGAGGGGTTGGGGGTATTTTTGGAATGGCCATCAGATCAACCCCAAATCGCGTGAACCCATCAAATTAACCACCGATAGCAGCCACTTGGATTTGATAAGTCTCAATCACCGGGTTGGCCAGCAGTTGATGGCACAGCTCATCCACCTGGCGGTGGGCGGTCTCGGCGTCGGGGGCCTCTAGCTGCAGTTGGATATGCTTGCCAATGCGCACCTGCTGTACCTGGGTATGCCCCAGCTGATGCAAGCTGGACTGAACCGCAGCCCCGGCGGGATCGAGAACAGAGGGGCGTAGGTGAATCTGAATCTGGGCCTGGAACTGCATAGAATAAAGGCTGGATCTGTTACCAGTGTATCAGTCGGATCATCACAGCTTTGGGTTCAGTCATGGATGCGTCGCGCGTGGTGGCCATTGCCCACAACGTTTTCCGGGAAACGATTCGGGATCGGATTCTCTACCTGGTGATGGTATTTGCGGTGGCCATGCTGGGAGCCACTGTTTTGATCCCGCAGGTGGCCAACCAGGCCCACAACAAAATCATTGCCGACCTGGGGTTGGCAGCCATTCACTTCTTCGGCCTGATCGTGGCCATTTTCGTGGGCACAGGGCTGGTGAATAAGGAGATTGAAAAACGCACGGTGTATGTGCTGATCGCCAAACCCATGAGCCGGGCAGAGTTCATTGTCGGCAAGCATCTGGGCCTATCGGCGCTGCTGTCGGTGCTGGTGCTGCTGATGACGGTTGTGTTTCTGCTGAGCTTGCTGCTGGTGCAGGCCCCGATCCCCCTTTTGGCCATTCTCTGGGCAACAGTCTTCACTTTCTTAGAGCTGGTGCTGATTGTTGCCGCAGCCCTGCTGTTCGGGGTTTTCACTTCCTCGATTCTGGCCACCCTCTACACCATTGCCCTGTTCCTGATGGGCCATGCCAGCCGCGCCCTGCTGCAACTGAGCAAGCTGGTGAAAGATGCCGGATTTGGCAAATTGTTTGAGGTGATTTATTTGATCCTGCCGGATTTGGAGCGCCTCAATTTGAGAGATGCTGCGGTTTACGGCCAAGTTCCGCCCCCAGCAGAACTTCTCGGAGATGCACTGTACGGCTTGGTTTACACCCTTTTGCTGCTGATTCTGGCAGTGTTGGTGTTCGCCCGGCGTGAGTTCTGACGTTACCTCTTCCCCCATGCGTTTTTTCCACTTCTATACGCCCGAACAGGTGCCTTCATCTGGGATCCCGGAGTGTGCGGTGGCCATTGATGTGCTGCGGGCCACCACCACCATTGCCACAGCGCTGGCAGCAGGAGCAGAAGCGGTACAGGTGTTTGCCCACCTGCAGCAGCTCCAAGAGGCAAGCCAAAACTGGCCGGCTTCCCAGCGGCTTTTGGCCGGGGAACGGGGGGGCAAAGCGGTGGCGGGGTTTGATCTGGGCAACTCCCCCCTCGACTACACTCCCGACCGCGTGCGGGACAAGCGCATCTTCCTGAGCACCACCAACGGCACGCGCAGCCTACAGCGCCTGGAAGGGATCCCAGTGGTGATTACAGCAGCCCTGGTGAACTTGGGAGCCGTGGTGGATTTTCTCAGACGGGGCTCCTTTGCCGAGGTGTGGCTGGTGGGATCCGGGTGGGAAGGGGCCTTTTCGCTGGAAGATACTGCCTGTGCCGGGGCTATCCTGCATCGCCTGGGCTGCTCTTTGAACCAGTTGGGCAACGACGAGGCAGTGGCAGCCTTGGCCCTGTACCAAACTTGGCAGGATGATCTGCTGGGTTTGTTGCGGCGCTCTAGCCACGGGCAACGGCTATTGGGTCTGGGGCCGGAAAACGATCAGGATCTGGCCTACTGTGCCGATCTGGATCGTCTCTCGGTGGTGCCCCGACAGGTTCAGCCTGGGGTTTTGGCCAGTGGCGGGTAGATTCTGGACAGGTGGAGCGACCTGTGGATCCCACCACCCTCTGAGCTGGAAGTAGGCGGCCATTGTCAGCATGGGCTGGATCTCAACAGGCGGGGCGCGGGCTTGGGGATCCTTTCGCTAACCCGCTTGTGCCGTGTCGGGGGCAATGCCCAGCGCTTTCTGGTGCAGCCACGCCTGCCATTCCCCTGGGATCAGCTTGTTGTTAAACGCATCGCCAGAAACAAACATATCCCGCTGATTCTGGGCCAACACAAAAATGGAGCGGCGATCGAAATGGGAAGTGAGTTTGTAGAGGGTGTAGGGGCCTTCTGAGTAGAGGGTCAGAGTTTCCTGATCCAGGCCATGGCGGCTGCTTTGGCCGTAGGCCCGCAAGACAATGTTGATCAATCGCTCATAGTGCATAGACCGTAGATCGGCTAGAAAGCTCCACAGAACACAGACAGACTTAAGGTAAGGATGGAAACCGCTGCCAAGGCCCAAGCAGCTCAAGTTAACTCAGCATAACAAATCCTCTTGGATTGCTAGGCAACGCCAACGCGAATGAACAAGATGGGATCCGCACCCATGCAGCGTCAAATGCAGCAGAAAAATGCGGTAGAACTTAAGGCAAGCCATCACGCAACCCTCTTGCACAGGCAGCCCCCCCATGGCCAACATGGCGCCCCGCCCACCCCACCCCACAGAGCCTGTCCGCATTGGCATCGTCGGCGCTTCCGGCTACGGAGGGGTACAGTTGGTGCGGTTACTGAGCGAGCATCCCGGCGTGCAGATCACCTACCTGGCTGGGCAAGACAGCGCCGGCAAGCGCTACGGGGATCTCTATCCCCAGTTGGCCCAGGCGGTGGATCTGACCGTTCAGCCGGTAGAGGTGGATCGCATTGCCGCCAACAGCGATGTGGTGTTTTTGTCTCTCCCCAATGGGCTGGCTGCTGAGCTGGCTCCGCCTTTGCTGGCCAAGGGGTGCAAAGTCTTGGATTTGTCGGCAGATTACCGCTTTCGCAACCTGGCCACCTACCAATCTTGGTACCGCATGGGTCAGACGGATCCCAACTGGCCCAGCCCTGCCTATCGCCAGGCCAATGAGCAGGCGGTCTATGGGTTGCCGGAACTTTATCGCGAGGCGATTGCCCAAGCCCAACTGGTGGGCTGTCCCGGCTGCTATCCCACTGCCTCGTTGTTGGCGGTTGCCCCTCTGCTGCGGCAGGGGTTGGTGGAGCTGGACAGCCTCATTTTCGATGCCAAATCCGGCGTTTCGGGGGCAGGTCGTACCCCCAAGGTGGGATCCCTGTTTGCCGAAGTGGACGGCTCTCTGGCAGCCTATGGAGTGGCCCAGCACCGCCATACGCCCGAGATCGAGCAAGCTTGCACCGACCTGACCCACACCCCCATCACCGTGCAATTTACGCCTCATCTGGTGCCCATGGTGCGGGGGATCCACGTCACCTTGTATGCCACTCTGCGGGATCCCGGCTTTGTGGGGGAAGATTTGCTCACCATTTACAATGCTTTCTATCGCCAATCTCCTTGGGTGAAGGTGCTGCCGCGGGGGGTTTACCCGCAAACCAAATGGGTCTCCGGCACCAACACCTGCATGATCGGGGTGGAGGTGGACAGCCGCACCAACCGCGTTATTGTCCTGTCGGTGATCGATAACCTGATGAAAGGGCAAGCCGGGCAGGCAGTGCAGTGTCTCAACTTGATGATGGGATGGCCGGAAACGTTGGGTTTGCCTCGGCTGGCGTTTTACCCCTAGCTATAATGCCCGTGATCCCCTTGAAGCGGATTCTGTCCATGTCTGAACCCCTGAATCCCCCTTTCCATTCCGAGCCCCAAAACGCCTCGCCCAGCTCAAAGGTTGCCTCGGATCCCGTGAATGGCGCTGCTGAGGGCCTGAACTGGGAGGAGCTGTGGCGGCAGCTGGAAGCGGGCTGGCAGGATCTACCCCGTCGCTCCGAAGAGACGGTGCAACAGACCCTGGCTCGCCTGCAACTGGAGTGGGGCGGGCTGTGCCGAGAGGCGCGGGATCGGCTGCAAAGCGCTCTGGAACAGTCGAGAACGGCGGGATCCCCAGAGCCCATCCACCGAGAGCTGCAAGCGCTCTTGCCCCTGCTTAACCCCTGCCAATGGGAGGTGGTCATTGGCTCTTTGCGGCAGGCTGCGGATCGCGCCTGGGTGGCCAGCTTGCTGTATCACGGCTTGCAGGAAGCGGCCTATCCAGAGGCGGAAAGCCACGGGATCCCTTCTTGGGCTCGGACGCTGACCTCTGACCAACGCTCTGCTCTGGAGGCGATGAGTGCCCGTGCCTATGGCAACAGCCGCCTGCCTTTGGTGATGGACAAAAGCGGCCAGATTCAAGTAAAGGCCTCAGCCGCCTTGTTGGCCGCCTTGATCGCCATCGAGATCGGCAGTGTGGGTTCGGCAGGTGCCTTGTCCTTGCTGGGCACACCGGAGCTGCGCAAGCTCTTGAATGCCGAGGGCAAGCTGCGACGAACCGGCTTAAAACAGGGACGAACTGCCCTCACAGAAGAAGAATGGCAAACGCTGCGCCGTTGGCTGGATCCCAAGGGATCTCCTCCCGACTGGTATCTCAATCTCACTCAAGTGGGGATCCAGACCACCCAAGTGGGGGACTATGCGGCACGGCGGCTGCGGGAGTTTTTCCAGAGTGAGTGGATTAAGCTCGTGATCCCCCCCTTGTATCACCTGGTCATCGATGCAGTGCGGCTACTGACGGGAGAAGTGTTTCTCAGCGTGGGCACCACCCTGGAATCGGCTTTGGAATCGGCAGAGGCAGAGCGGCGACTGGAGTTGGTGCTGCAAGCCTTGCCCCAGGCGCGGAACATTCCCAGCCCCGACCGGATCCAAGCTGCCATCCCCGCTGTGGTGGAAGCTGCCGAGAAACTCCTCAGACCTCTGCTGGCCCGCCAGTTGATGACCGTGGCGGACATCTTCGATCCGCCCATTCGCAACGAGAGCCTAAATGAATTGGGGCGGCAGCTCAACCTCTGGAACCCCTTCCAGTTTTTGCTCACCTGGAGCACGGCCGGCTGGCTGGAGGCCCTTCTGGATCAGATCAGCGAGTTGCAGCAGACCTACCCAGAAATGCCCCTGTGGGAGAGCTATCGCCAGGGCCTTGAAACGGCAGTGCAAGCTCCACGGGTGATGGATCAGGCGGAGGCTCTGCGTCTAACGGCCAAGAGTCTGGATCCCAAGTTGGATCCTTTGGAAGATTGAACTGATGATGCATAGGAAAGAAAATTTCCTACAGCATCCACAAAGTGAGGCTGGCAGGCTAGGTGGAATCCTTTCTACGCCAAAGACAAATCTGCACGGGTTGTAGAGGGTGGCCGGCGGACTGGTCTGATACATTTACGCTGAACACTGCTGAACATCACTGTTCAACTATGCAGCGATAGCATTCTGTTTGTTTCCATTCGCGTTAGCGGGACGGAGTCCAAACAGAATGGCGGTATCCCGCAAAGCTTTGAGTAGAATACCCAAAGCGCAGTTTCCGTGTCGTCTTACTACCAATTTTCTGCTTTGCTTTGGCTACCATGTTGGCAGACTCGAAAGTAAACAGAAAGATCAACTGGTAGTAATCCGTACTGAACATATTATACATTATTTTCAGTATAGTTGAGCTTATTATTGACTAGAGTCATGCTCCAGCCTATTCCCAAGTTAGCCATCCAGGCGGCTAGGAAAACTCCATCCACTCCACCAACTGTTTACCCCCATAAGCAAGGGGAGTGCCGAACAAAAACATGCGGGTCAAGGACGTGACCGGTAAGATCCAAGCAGGGATCCCCAAATAAAGAAAGAAGTAGAAACCAACGTGCAACATCAAGTTTTGGGGTTAGGCATTGCGGGGCTGGCGGCAGCGCGGCTGTTGCGGGCCCAGGGCTATGAAGTGCTGGTTTGGGATGAGCAAGATTCCCCTCTTCTCAGACAGCGGCAGGCTGAGCTCAATCAAGAAGGGATCCCGGTTCGGCTGGGGCAGCCTTTTCAACTGGCCGAAGGGGTGAAACAGGTGGTGGTCAGTCCAGGCATTGCTTGGGATCACCCGCTGCTGCAGGAGGTGCGTCAACAGGGAATCCCGGTGGTGGGGGAGGCGGAGCTGGCCTGGATCTATCTTGACCACCTACCCTGGGTGGGGATCACCGGCACCAACGGCAAAAGCACCACCACGGCTCTGGTGGCGGAAATGTTCAAGGCGGCGGGGCTGCAAGGGATCCCCTGCGGCAACATTGGCCTGCCCCTGTCGCAAGTGGCTTTGGCAACGCTCCAGGGAAAGCTCAAGCCGGATTGGATCGTGGCGGAGCTGAGCAGCTATCAGTTGGAAGCCAGCAGCCGCCTCATGAGCAGTACTCCTGGAGGCCCGCCGCGCATTGGGGTGTGGACCACCTTCACTCCCGATCACCTAGAACGGCATGGGACGCTGGAGCGCTATGCCAGCTTTAAGGCTCGCCTTTTGGATCGGGCCCAGTGGCGGGTGCTCAACGGCGAGGATCCCTACCTGTGCTGCCGCCGGCAGGACTGGGAAAATACCTATTGGACTTCCCTTGTTGCTACCCAAGGCTGTTGTGACCGGGATCCCACCGCAACCCTTGACCTGCGGGAAAACCGCCTCTACATCCAGGGGGAGATGGTGGCGGAGCTGGAGGACTTTGCAGAACGCTGCCCTGGCCAACACAACCTGCAAAACCTGCTCTTGGCGGCAGCAGCAGCACGTCTAGCTGGGCTCCCCAACGCTGCCATTCAAAAAGCCATCCGATCTTTTGCCGGCATGCCCCATCGGCTGGAGCGGGTGGCGCAAATCCAGGTGGGAGCCACCCCCATCCGCTTTGTCAACGACAGCAAGGCCACCAACTACGAAGCCGGCTGGGTGGCACTCAACGCCCTCTCCCCACCCATTATTCTGATTGCCGGGGGAAGGGCCAAGCAGGGGGATCCCAGTGCCTGGCTGCAGTTGATTCGGGCCAAGGTGGCCCGCGTGGTGCTGATGGGGGAGTCTGCCCCAGTGCTGGCAGAGGCCCTCCAGGGGATCCACTATACTGACGTTGAGCTGGTGCCAACCCTAGATGTAGCGGTGGAAAGAGCCTTTGCAGCGGCTTGTTCCCTTTCCCGTCAAGCTCAGAGCTTGGGGAAGCCCGCTCAGCCCATCACCATTTTGCTGTCCCCCGCCTGTGCCAGTTTTGACCAGTACTCCAGCTTTGAACACCGTGGCAACCATTTCCGAGCCTGCTGCCAAGCCCTCCAGGGATCCCTGGAATGCTGAAGCTCGCTGGCTGCGCTGGCTCACCTTGATCTGGCTGGTGCTGGGGCTGATGATGCTGTTTTCCGCTTCCTACCCGGTGGCTCAGCGGATCACTGGCGATGGCCTCTACTTTTTCAAGCGGCAATTGCTCTGGGCCGGGCTGGGTCTGGGTTGCTTCTGGGTTCTGGTGCGGATCCCATTGCGGCGCTGGTTCCCCTGGGCCGGGATCCTCTGCTTGCTGGGAGTTGGCTTGGTGTGGGCCACCCAGGTGCCGGGGTTGGGGGTTTCCCGCCTGGAAGCCAGCCGCTGGCTGGATTTGAAGGTGATCCCTGTTATCCAGCCCTCGGAATTGCTCAAGCCCCTGTTGGTGTTGCAGGGATCCTGGATCTTTGGCCGCTGGTTTCACCATCCTCCCTGGTTCCGCATCCTCTGGGTGGTTATCTTCGCCTTTGCGCTCTTGGGGATCCTCGCCCAGCCCAACCTGGGCACCACGGCCATCTGCGGCCTCACCCTCTGGGTCATGGCTTGGACTGCCGGGATCCCAGCTTTCACCCTTTTGGCCACAGCGGGGCTGGGGATTCTGGCGGCTGTGGTGAGCATTCTCAGCAAAGATTACCAACGGCGGCGCATCTTGGCCTTTTTGGATCCCTGGAGTAACGCCCAAGGGGATGGCTACCAGCTGGTGCAAAGTCTGTTGGCCATTGGCTCTGGCGGCCTGTGGGGCAAGGGATATGGCCTCTCCCAGCAAAAGCTGTTCTACCTGCCCATCCAATACACCGACTTTATCTTCTCGGTGTATGCAGAAGAGTTTGGCTTGGCCGGATCCCTGTTCTTTCTGGGGTTGCTGACCTTCTACACTCTGCTGGGCTGGCGGGTGATGGGGCGCTGTCGGGAGTTGACCATTCGCTTAGTAGCCTGCGGCTGCCTGATGTTTTTGGTGGGTCAGTCACTGATGAACATCGGCGTGGTCACCGGGGTTCTGCCCACCACAGGTGTGCCCCTGCCTTTGTTCAGCCATGGGGGTAGCTCTATTCTGGCAGGGCTGATCACAGCAGGATTGTTGGTGCGGGCAGCCCGCGAAGCAGGGTAAAGTAAGGCTGCATGTTGCCAACCCAGCAAAGGGATCCTTTCACGCAAGCAGCAAACCCAGAGGGCCAGGGATCCCTATTGGTTGGCCTCTGCTTTAGAGCGGCTTCTTATGCAGCAAAACCAAAGCTGAAGTTGAAACCGAGCCTAGATCCAGCCCATTTCATCCAAAACGAGGGTAAACACCGTCGCACAACAAGCCACCAACAGTGACACATGAGCCGGTTGACCGTGGGCAATGCAAACGCCGGCTGCCACCGAAGCGCCCGTAGCAGCGGAAAAGGTGCGACCTGCCCAATTGCCTTTGGAGGGTTTGTCAGAAGGATTGAATTTGTTAAACATTTTTACAGCAGAAAGAGGATACAAAAGGAATAAACTTCATTAGGAAACGGCCTCAGATTATCACCCCCCGACTCGATTCCAGAGGGATCCAAGGCCATTCTCAATATTTCTTCGCTTAGGCTTCAATCTTTCGTAAAATTGCGCTGAGATGCTCATAATCACCCCGCAACAGACAGCTCAACTGCCGACCTGCCTGTAGAAGCCAGTTGCGATCCCGGTTCAGGATTCGGTAAGTTTGGCGAATCACGGCAGCCACCAGCTCATCGGTTGGGATCCCGTTGACCCGTAGCAGGGTGCGCAAAAACTCGAAAGAGCGGCAGAACTCCCTCACTTCCGTATCGGAGCAGAGATAAACCGGCTGGTGAATCTGGGGAGGGCGTGGCGGCAAGTACTGATAGACCCGTCCCCCGCTGACAAAGCCGACAATGGCCGCGCGAAAATCGGTGCGCAACATGGCAAAAATCTGGGGCTGTTGCTCCCGCAGCTCCTGAGGGGAGAGGCCCAAAGCCCTGGCGCGATGGACGGTGTCGATGGGGGCGATGGCGGCATAGCAAACCACGCCATAGATCAGGTTGCCGGTCTCTTCGTCTTGGGAGCGCGTCCAACTGCCGAGAGCAGGCATGGGCGGGAAGGTCAGGCGTTCCGGCTCGAAGCACTGGGCCACAAAGGTTGTGGTGTCGGCCTCCACCACTTCTCCAAAAGCAGAGGCAGGCTGGGGGGCTCTCATCGGGATCTCAGACTTCTCAAGGGTTGCTGCTGCAAAGGCCGACGGAGGGAGACAGAGGAGTCAGGAGAAAATGGAATTTTTCCAGGTTTTAAGACTTGTGAAGATAGGGGCATCCCCTTGCCCAACATTTTGCCCCTTTTGCAACGTTTTGTCCGATCCCCGGACGGCAAATCGGCAACTCAACGGCCTATGAGATCCTCATTGCTAAGAAAGTTAGCCGACTCTGGGGATCCCTGCGTAATATATTTTTTCACACGCTCCCGCGCAAATTCGCCATCCTAAATATTAGCCATTCTAAGTATTGAGCAGTTGGCGAGCGGAGGGAGAAACAATGAATGCTCAGCAACGCGGCCAAATCATCGCTTCTGAGTGGATGATCGACAGCCAAAACCCAGTACACTCCATTTCTCGGCTCAAGCGCCGGGCAACCTATTCCGATGTAACCCTCTGGTGGTTGGTGGTGCAGCTAAACCTGATGGAACAAAACTCTATCCACACCGATCACCGATAGGATGGACGGCACAAGAACAATCGGCTGCACGAAAATCCCAGCCCAGGAACATCCCGGATCCTAAATCCAATCTTAAAACTTAAAAAAAACAAAAGAAGAGCTGAAAGTTGAGTCGGGTTGCACCTCGAACACCAGCTCTTCTGGACAGAGTAAGGAATAGAGATAAAGAAGAACCGAGTCTCGACCCCCCTTTAATCCTCCAGAGGCAAAGCCGCCACCTGAGCCGATTGCACTGGCAAGGGGAAGAAAGGCCGCTGCACAATCTCAGTTGCCAACACACTGCGCAACTGGGCAGCTACCGCCACCGTCGTGACATCGTAGGTTTGGGTAGCCAGGCGCGGGTAGAAGCCAATGCCGAGAATCGGCAACAGCAGACAGAGGGCCACCGCCATTTCCCGCGGGCGCATATCCCCCAGGTAATCTTCCAAAACTAGGCCGGGATCCTGAGCCCCGTAGAACACCTGACGCAGCATGGAGAGCAAGTAAATGGGCGTCAAAATGATACCCACTGCCGCCAGCAGGGCAATTCCAGCTTTGAAGGTCGGCGCATAGGCATCGCTGGTGGTCAAGCCCAAGAACACCGTCAGCTCACCCACAAATCCGCTCATCCCCGGCAGCGCCAGAGAGGCCAGGGATCCCGCTGTAAACAGGGCAAAAGCCTTCGGCATCTGCTTGGCCAACCCTCCCAACTTGTCGAGGGCAAGGGTGTGGGTGCGCTCGTAGGTGATCCCCGTCAGGAAGAACAAAACTGCAGCGATCAGACCGTGGGAGATCATCTGCAGCACTGCCCCATTGATGCCCAGCTCCGTGAAGGCGGAGATCCCGATCAACACAAAGCCCATGTGGGCAATGGACGAATAGGCCAAGCGCCGCTTGAGATGGTTCTGACCAAAGGCCGCCAACGCCCCGTAAATGATGTTCACCACACCCAACACCGCCAGCACCGGGGCGAAGTACACGTGGGCTTCCGACAACATGCCCACATTCATGCGGATCAGGCCATAGCCCCCCATCTTGAGCAGAACCCCCGCCAAGATCATGGAAATGGGAGCAGAGGCTTCGCTGTGGGCATCCGGCAGCCAGGTGTGCAGCGGGAAAATCGGCAGCTTCACCCCAAAGGCGATCAGCAAAGCCGCATAGGCCAACAGCTCCAAGGCCACCGGGTAAGACTTAGCGCTCAGCTCTGCCATCTCCAGGCTAAAGCCCTCGCCATAGAAGGCCATTGCCAGGGATCCCACCAAGATAAAAATGGAGGCGGCGGCGGTGTAGAGGATGAACTTGGTGGCGGCGTACTGGCGCTTCGGCCCACCCCAGATGGAGATGAGCAGATAGACCGGCACCAGCTCGATCTCCCACATCAGGAAGAATAGAAGCATGTCCTGCGCCAGAAATACGCCCACCTGGGCGCCGTACATCAGCAGCAGCAGGAAGAAAAACAAACGCGGCTTGTGGGAGAGATTCCAAGCCGCCACAATCGACAGGGTCGTGATCAAACCCGACAGCAACACCAGCGGCAAGGACAGGCCGTCCACCGCCAGCGACCAGTGGAACCCAATTTGGGGCACCCAGGCGTAGCGCTCCGCCAGTTGCAGAGAAAAGTCCTGCAGGTCATAGTGCCGCGCAAAGACATAGGCCATCAGGCCCAAATCAAAAGCCCCCACAGCGAGGGCATACCAACGCACCCAACGGCTCTGGGGGATCAAGGGGATCCCGAAGGCTGCCAGCAGAGGCAAGAGCACCAGCACCGACAGCCAGGGAAACTCAAGAGAATTGCTCATGACCGGGAATAAATACTCATGCTCGATATCTCAATGATATGAAGCTGTGTAAACAAATGGGAAGCGATATTTACAAAAAAATCTGCGCCATCGCGCAGATCTCGAGAAAGTTTCTCTGATGCCGATCCTCGAGGAGCCTCGAGGGATCCAGCAGGACAGCACTCCGCCAGGTGGATGGGCCACCCGAGTTGGCCAGAGAACCTTGTGGGGATCCCCCGGCAAGCGACTCCCCCGCTACCGGGGAAGTGGCCAGGATCTACTCGTCTTCGGCAAAGACAAAACGGTGCAGCTCGTCCAGAGTGGGCTCTGGGCTTTCCAGGGCGAAAAGAACCGCGTCCTCAATCACGGCGCTGACCTCCGCGTGGATGGCTTGGAAGTCTGCCTCGGTCATTAGGTTGTGCTCCAGGGCATAGCGTTCCAGTTGCTTGATGGGATCCCGCTGCCGCCAGAACTCTTTTTCCTCAGGACTGCGCAGCTCGTCAGGGTCGGCCAGAGAATGGCCCCGGAAACGATAGGTGATGCACTCCAGCAAGGTGGGGCCTTCTCCGGCACGGGCGCGGGCGATGGCCTGTTGGGCGGCCTCTCGCACTGCTAGCACATCCATCCCATCCACCTGGTAGCCGGGCATGCCAAAAGCCGGGCCTTTGCGGTAAATATCGGTGTCGGAAGTGGCGCGTTCATGGGCCATGCCAATAGCCCAGAAGTTATTTTCCACCACATAGATGATGGGCAACTTCCAGAGGGCAGCCATGTTGAGGCACTCGTAAAACTGGCCGTTGTTGCAGGCTCCATCCCCGAAGAAGCAGGCGGTTACCTGGTCGGTGCCCCGATATTTGGCAGAAAAAGCAGCCCCCGTCGCCACTGGGATCCCTTCGGCCACGAAGGCATAGCCCCCCAAGAAATTGTGCTCCGCCGAGAAGAGGTGCATGGAACCACCCCGACCCTTGCTGCAGCCGGTGGCCTTGCCGAACAACTCTGCCATGACCGCCCGCGGCGGGATCCCGGTGCTGAGGGCATGCACATGATCGCGGTAGGTGCTGCACACGTAGTCGGTGGGCTTGAGCGCCTTGATCACCCCCGTAGAGACGGCCTCCTGGCCGTTGTACAGATGCACAAAGCCGAACATCTTGCCCTTGTAGTACATTTCGGCGCACTTGTCTTCAAACAGGCGGCCCAGCACCATGTCTTCATAAAGAAGACGAGCCTCTTCGGCAGAAATGCGAGCAGTTGTGGAGCGCGAAGTAAGTTCTTGAACCATGCTGCGGTGCAACGAATCAGAGGTATCTTAGGCGGTCAGCAGTGAGCTTTGCGGTTTGCCCATTATCTCATGCTCCAGTCTGTCTGCCACCTTACCTGGAAATCCCATCCTGCAGGGCCGAAAGCGGTTGTTTCGAGGCCAAGGGAGTTAAACTGAAAGGCTAGGGCAAGAGGCGTTTCCATTGCAGCAGCCGCATCAGGACTCCGTCCCGCAAACGCGAATCTTGAACACCAGAGGGGGGGTTTCTTCTGCTCTCGGCTTGGACGTCGATCTGCTGGAGCCGGGGGCAAGAGGTATTTGGCCAGCCAACGTGACGGGGTGCGCCCATGGGAGCCCGTTGGGTTAGCGGTTTTGCGGCGGTGTTGTTTGCGTTGGCGGTCACCCTGCTAGGGGGCTGGTATTTTACTGCAGCCATTGGGCTAATCATTTTTTTGGCCCAGTTGGAGTTTTTTCGCTTGGTGCAAGCCAAAGGCAATGCGCCGGCCATGCGCACCACCATGTTTTCCAGCCAGGTGCTGGTGATTTTGCAGCAGGTGAGGCCGGAGTGGACCAGCCCTGCCTTTATCGTGGCGGGATCGATCATCTGTTTTTATTTGCTCTTTAAGCCCAAGGTGGCCACCATTGCCGATATTGCCACCTCAATTTTGGGACTGTTTTACTGTGCTCTGCTGCCCAGTTTTTGGATTCGGGTCAGGGCCTTGTCTTTTGCGCAAGGGCTGGGCGAAGGGCTATGGATTACGCTGCTGGCCATTGGCTGCGTGATCGCCGCAGATGTAGGGGCCTACCTGTGTGGTCGGGCCTTTGGGCGCACCAAGCTCTCCATCCTCAGCCCGAAAAAGACGGTGGAAGGGGCGGTAGCCGGGATTGCCGCCAGCATGACCCTGGCCGTGGCCGGAGCCCACGCTCTGAGCTGGCCCTGGAGCTGGCTGAGCGGCAGCGTGCTGGGGTTTTTGATTGGGTTAACTAGCCTGCTGGGGGATCTCACCGAGTCCCTCATGAAACGAGATGCGGGAGTAAAAGACTCCGGGGATCTCATTCCCGGCCACGGCGGCATTTTGGATCGGGGCGATAGCTACGTCTTTACCGGGCCGCTGGTGTTTTACTTTATGGAATGTCTGGAATGGCTCAACGCCTATTTCAGCCAATAATCGGGTTTTGTTCCTCAGCCTTCCTTTGCTGCATCTCCAAGATGACTTGTCTGACGTTTTCCAGACAGCAAAATCCCTGCGGGTTGTTCACCTGACAGCCACAGCCCCTGGCTTTGATGTGGTCGGCAATCCCCTCGAGGATAGCCTGGGGCGTTTTGGATCCCTGGAGCTCTTGCCAAATGCGCCGGCGCGTCCATCCAAAACAGTAGCAGACAGGCACGTCCTCGCCACTTTCTTTCTCGCCACTTTCTTTTTGAAAGACGGGAACCTTGAGGTCGTCAACCCCAAAGCTTTGACCTTCCTCAGAAAAATAGACGACGGGGCAAAGGGGATCCCGACAAAACGCATAGCTGGCGTTAGCATTAAGTTGCTCCAAAGCCTGACAAGACAGAAGGCTCTTCAGCGTAATCAGTTGAATCGGGATCCCTTGCTCCCCGCTCTTTGGACACAAGGGCTGCCAAGCTTTAGCAGAAAATGGGAAAAAGGGTTCTCTTGTCATGGGTTATTAAGCTGTTGCTGTTGAAAGATAGCGCAAGAGGAACTTTTCTCCTGCTCAGAAAATTTTTGTTGACACTTTTCAATGAGTGTCGATAACTCCCCTCTGAGTTCCTGTAGATGGGCGATTGACTTGTCGATTTGTCTTAGTTTTTCAGTTAGCTTTACGTACACCTGCCAACAGGGCAGGGCTTGCCCGTTCTCCTGAAGCAGGAGCAATTCTTTGATCTCGGCCAGGGTAAGTCCCAAAGCCTTAGCGCGGGCAATGAAAGCTAGCCGCTCCAGCTCAGCTTCTCCGTAGAGGCGGTAGCCCCCCTCTGTCCTACGGGGCTTGGGGATGAGCCCCAGGCGCTCGTAGAAGTAGAGGGTTTGGGGGCTGATGCCCAACTTCTCGGCTACCTGACCCACCCGCAGCAGCTCAGACATGCCGGGTTCTCTACCCTCTCTCCAGAAGCTCTCTTAGCCTAAACCCTGTAGCTAACTACAAGGTCAAGAGAGATCCCCAGCAAAGCCCACCCCCCCAAAAGAAAACCCGACGGCTGGGAGTAAGCTTGCTAACCTAGTTAGGGTAGTCCTTTGAGCAACCCAGCCCCCGCATGACTGCTGCACCTTCCCTCGCCAACCTGCCCAGCCAGTACAACCCCTTCGAGACCGAGCCGAAGTGGCAGCGCTTTTGGGAGGAGAAGGGCTTTTACGTGGCGGATCCCAAGGCGCCGGGAGAGGCCTTTAGCATGGTGCTGCCCCCGCCCAATGTGACGGGCAACCTGCACATGGGCCATGCTTTTGCCTTTACCCTGCCGGATGTGGTGACGCGCTACAAGCGCATGCGCGGCTACAACGTGCTCTGGCTGCCCGGCACAGACCATGCCAGCATCGCCGTGCACACCATCCTGGAAAACCAACTGCGCCAAGAGGGCAAGACCCGCTTCGATCTGGGCCGAGAGGCTTTTCTGGAGCGAGCCTGGGCTTGGAAGGAGCAGTCGCAGGGAGCTATCAAGAGCCAATTGCGGCGGCTGGGTCTCTCGCTGGACTGGACGCGGGATCGCTTTACCCTCGACGAGGGGCTGAGCCGGGCGGTAACCGAGGCGTTTGTGCGGCTATACGAGGCGGGGTTGATTTACCGGGGCGAGTATTTAGTGAACTGGTGCCCGGCCACCCAGTCGGCGGTGTCAGACATTGAGCTAGACGACAAAGAGGTCAAGGGCCACCTGTG
This sequence comes from Thermostichus sp. MS-CIW-30, assembly GCF_054058015.1. Classification (NCBI taxonomy): domain Bacteria; kingdom Bacillati; phylum Cyanobacteriota; class Cyanophyceae; order Thermostichales; family Thermostichaceae; genus Thermostichus; species Thermostichus sp. MS-CIW-30. The sequence goes on along the minus strand of NZ_JBSRZW010000010.1, from coordinate 57,036 downwards.
GCATTTTCGCTATCCCTTGGCCGAGGATCCCAGCCAGTATCTGGTGGTGGCCACCACTCGGCCCGAGACCATGCTGGGGGATACGGCGGTGGCGGTGAACCCCCAAGACGAGCGCTATTGCCATCTCATCGGCCAGTTCATTCGCCTGCCCATTAAAAATCGCCTCATCCCCATCATTGCGGATGAGTATGTGGATCCCTCCTTTGGCTCCGGGTGTGTGAAAATTACCCCGGCCCACGACCCCAACGACTTTGAAATCGGCAAACGGCACCAATTGCCCTTCATCAACATCCTCAATAAAGACGGCACCCTCAACGAAAACGGGGATCCTTTCACCGGCCTAGATCGCTTTGTGGCCCGAGAAAAGGTGGTGCAGTGGTTTGCCGAACATGGCCTGTTGGAGAAGGTGGAGGACTACACCCACACCGTTCCCCACAGCGACCGCGGCGGCGTGCCCATCGAGCCTTTGCTTTCCATTCAGTGGTTTTGCGATGTCTCGGGGATGGGGGCTCGCTGTTTGGAAGAGGAATACCAACGAAATAGCCCCCGCTTTATCCCTGAGCGCTGGACCAAAGTCTACACGGGCTGGCTGGAAAAGCTGCGCCCCTGGTGCATTTCTCGGCAGTTGTGGTGGGGCCATCAGATCCCAGCTTGGTATCCAGTCCTCAATGGCCAGCTTCTCGAGGATCCCCAAGCTTTTGTGGTGGCCCGCAACGGCGAGGAAGCGCTGCTCAAGGCACGGGAAAAGTTTGGCCCAGAAGTTGAGCGGGTGGAACAGGATCCCGATGTGCTGGATACCTGGTTTAGCTCTGCTCTGTGGCCCTTTTCAACCCTAGGCTGGCCGGAAGAGACCGAGGATTTCAAACGCTACTATCCCAACTCCCTGATGTCCACGGGCTTTGACATCATTTTCTTCTGGGTGGCCCGCATGGCCATGATGGGATCCCAATTTACCGGCCAGATCCCCTTCAAAGATGTGTACATCAATGGCCTGGTGCGGGATGAGCACGGGGCGAAAATGTCCAAAACCAAGGGAAATGGCATCGATCCCCTGGAGCTGCTGGACAAATACGGCACCGACGCCCTGCGCTATGCCCTGGTCAAAGAGGTGGTGGGGGCAGGGCAGGATATCCGCCTGGCCTACGACCGCAAGACCGGCGAGAGCGCCAGCGTAGAGGCCGCCCGCAACTTTGCCAATAAGATCTGGAACGCCTCCCGCTTTGTGTTGATGAACTTGGAGGGGCAAACCCCCGCCCAACTGGGATCCCCTGTTCCTGAAGCGCTGGAGCTGGCCGATCGCTGGATCCTGTCGCGGCTGCACTCCACAGCCACCCAAGTCATCGCCGAGCTGGAAGCCTATGGCCTGGGCGAGGGGGCGCGCCTGCTCTACTCTCTCATTTGGGATGACTTTTGCGACTGGTACATCGAGCTGGTCAAGCCCCGGCTGCGGGGAGAAGACCTGGCTTCCAAACGCGCAGCGCAGCAGGTGCTGGCCACCGTTTTGGAAACCATTCTCAAACTGCTGCACCCCTGGATGCCCCACATCACCGAGGAGATCTGGCAGCTTCTCACCCAGGTCAATCAAACCACTTCCATCTCTGTGCAGCCCTATCCCACCCCGGATCCCAGTTGGATTGACCCTCAACTGGAGCGGGAGTTTGGCTTGGTGATCCAAACCATTACCAGCCTGCGCAACCTGCGGGCAGAAACCGGCCTCAAGCCCCATCAGACCATCAGGGCCCTTTTGCTCACTACCGATCCCGCCGAGCAGCGGATCCTGACGGCTGCCCAAGCTTATATCTGGGATCTGGTTAAGGCCGAGGCTTTGGAGATTACGGGATCCCTGGCCACGGAGCCCAAACAGGTGGCGGCTGCAGTGGTGGGCACGGTGCAGGTGCTGATGCCCTTGGCAGGACTGGTGGATGTGGAAGCGCTGCGGGCCAAGCTGCAAAAAGACCTGGCCAAGCTGGAAAAAGAGGCCCAAGGGATCCGCGCTCGCCTAGAGAACCCCAATTTTCTCAACCGGGCCAACCCTGAAGTGGTGCAAGCCAGTCAGGAGCAACTGGCGGAGCTGGAAGCCCAGATGAGGTTACTGGGATCCAGGCTGGAGAAGCTGGGCTGAGATGGCATCAGCGCAGGCAGAGCGGCGGGGTGATGAAGGCAATCTTCCCAGGATTTGGAAAAATCGGGGTGGCGAGCCCCTACTTCTGTGTTAGGATAGGGGACGAGATCGTTGTCGGTTGTAGTGCTCGTTTCTTCTAGTCTTGACGGATTTTCACGTTTTGTATTGGCAGACGGCTCTCCGAACATCTCACCCTTTGTTACTCTCTCTTTCGGAGATCGTCTATGTCGATTTATGTTGGCAACCTTTCCTTTAAGGTGACAGAAGCGGATTTGACCGCTGTTTTTGCTGAGTACGGTTCTGTGAAGCGGGTGCAGATCCCCACTGACCGTGAGACAGGCCGCATTCGGGGCTTCGGGTTTGTGGAAATGAGCTCTGAAGCAGAGGAGCAGGCTGCCATTGCTGCGCTGGATGGGGCGGAATGGATGGGGCGCGACCTCAAGGTGAACAAAGCTCGCCCGCGAGAAGAACGCCCCACCTCAGGTTTCCGCTCTGGTAACGCGAACAGTGGCGGCGAGCGGCGGCGGAGTTTTCAATCTCGCTATTGAAACGCCTGCTGAGGCTTCCCGGTGCTGGGCAAGGGATTCTCAGTTGAGCTTGTTTTGAAGCGCAGCACCAGGATCCAGCCGTCTCTCTAGGTTGCTTCAATTTTTGTTCAAGTGGTAGCTCAGGAGGAGTTGAGAGGGGATCCCAATCAACTCCTTTTGAATCTCTCACCGCCGACCTCTCTCTCAGAGGGAGAGGGGAGCTAGGGCAAACCGTATTTGAAACTGGAATAGCTACTGGGCTGGCGGTTTGTCTGGCCAGGGATCCGTTAGATCGGCGGTCAAGGGATCCCAGTCCCATCCCCAATCGCGGGCAATGGCCTGAGTAATCCCCAGTTGCCCGTGGCCAGGGTAGCGGGCCAGGGCTACCACCAGATCAACAAGCTGCTCACCGGCAGGGATTCGACCAAAGATGTGCAGCCCATCGCGAATCTGGGATTCTTTTAGCTCGCAAAGATAGCCATCCAGGCGATTCCAATCTTCTTCTTTTTCCAAGTTGAACTGCTGGTCTAGATGCTCGGCTCGAACCAGCTCCTGAATCTGGGCGCGAATCAGCGGGCAGCGGCCTGGATCCATCTGTTGGGCCTGCACGTACTCATCCATCAACCGTTCCAAGTCCGCCAGGGGGCCGTACAGCTCGGCGCGGGTAAGGGGCGGGGTGAGGTGGTCGATAATCACTGCCTGGGCTCGCCGCTTGGCCTGGGATCCCTCTCCTGGGTCGTTGACGATGAAGGGGTAGAAGTGGGGCATTGGCCCCAGAGCAACCTCCGGGTAGCAGGTGGCGGAAAGGGCGGATCCCTTGCCAGGCAGCCATTCCAAGTTGCCGTGCTTGCCCACATGCACCACCGCTTGAACGGCGAAGACCTGCCGCAGCCACAGGTAAAAAGCCAGGTACTCATGGGGGGGCACCAGATCCGGGGCATGGTAGTTCAAGGACGGATCCCGGTCATAGCCTCGCGGGGGCTGAATGCCTACAAACACCTGCCCTAACTGCAGTCCCACCACGGGAATATCTCGAGAGGGCGGATCCCCCCACTGCCGGACGAGGTCGGTCTGGATGGGCTCAGGCAAGCGGGCAAACCACTCTCGATAAAGGGCAGCAGAAAGGCATTGCCGAGCCGGGCGCAGGGATCCCAAGGGGTCGTAGGTCTGGCCTTCGGTTAGCCAATGGATGAGTTCATCTCCAGTCTGGGGCAGGGGATCTACTGAGTAGCCAGCTCCCGCCAAAGCTTTGAGAATTTCCACACAACTGGCAGGGGTATCCAGACCCACCCCATTGGCCAGTCGCCCGTCCCGACTGGGGTAGTTGGCCAGGATCAAAGCCAGTCGCCGCTGGGAAGGGGGGGTACGCCGCAATTTCACCCAGTTGGCCGCCAAATCGGCTACAAACTCCACCCGATCCGGCACAGCCACGTAGGCCACCACCTCCGTTTGCAAGTGGGGATCCCGCTGTTGAACCGCTTTGAAGGAAATGGCGCGGCTGATGATGCGCCCATCCACCTCCGGCAAAGCCACATTCATGGCCAGATCCCGCGCCCCCAATCCCCGCGTGGAGTTCTCCCAGCTCTGGCGGGATCCGCTGCTAAGGATTACCTGCAAAACGGGCACATCCAATTCCTGCCACAGGCTTACATCGGGCTGGTGGCTGTCCAACCGCGCCAGCGAAAAACTGGTGGTGTTGAGCAACAGGTCAATCTGGCCGCCAAAGTGATCCCGAATGGCCTGGGGCAAGTCGGGATCTTGAAGGCTGTAGGTGTAAAGGCACAGAGGCTGCAGCCCCCGCTCCACCAAGGCTTTTGCCAATTGATCCACCGGCTCTGTATTCCCCGCCAGAACATGGGCCCGGTAGAGTAAAATCCCCACCTTGGGAGCTTGGGGATCCGCCAGCGGAGCTATGGGGGGTTGATAGATCCCTAGACGAGGCAGCACTTGAGGATCCGGCGCCGAATATTGGCCCCCTAGGAACTCCCCAGCCAGCAACAGCAGACAGGCAGCCACATTCTCCGCTCCCCCCTCCAGCCAGTACCGCCACACCCGATCCGCCACCGCCAGGGGCACAGTGGAATGGCTCACCAAATCCCAGTCGGGGCGATCGTCCCCAGGAATGACGATCAGGGTGGATCCCTCCTCGGCGGCCACCTGCTTGGCTACCTCCAGGCCATAGCTCCAGTAGGCCCTTCCCCCCAACAGGCGAAGGAGCACCACCTGCGCCCGCCGCAGCACCCTCTCGGCATAGTCATCCAGGCTTAGGGGCTGTTGCAACTGCAACAAATTGGCCGCCCGCACCGCCGGAAAATCGCCGGGCAACAGGCGCAGGGCTGCGCTCAAGGCCGTGAGATCCGTATCGGCTGCCGAAAGGATAACGATGGGAGCGGGATCCTGCTCCAAGAAAATGACGCCGGATTGGGAAGGATCCCATCCCCCTGGCAAAGCAGCTATTCGGTGCATGGCCGCTCTCCCAAGGGAAGGAAGCTCAGGCTTAGCGACTGTACTTGAAGCACAGAAGCACCCCAGCTCCCAGCGCTCAACTGGTCAGGAAGGGCTCCCGTAGTGGTTCCCGCTACCCAAGCATTGCCCTGTCCAAAGTGCTCCGCACCGCTGGCGCGAAAGTGCTCCGCACCGCTGGCGCGAAAGTGCTCCGCACCGCTGGCGCGAAAGTGCTCCGCACCGCTGGCGCGATCGACAGCAATAGAGTCAGCCACCTCATTCGCAGGAGTTCCGAACTGGCGAGCCCACTCGATTGAATGCGAACCGTAGGCTCTCAGAAGAATTGAACTGGCAAAAAAAGTTAAAGCACTTGCGAAAACTACCCTGCCCACCCTTTTTTTCATATCCTTCAAGTCCCCCCTTGCCGACTAGGGCAGCACCGCCTAGAGCCTAGCATGGGGCAGCTTTCTGCTGGCTACTGGGGTGTTGAGCTGCCGCAGAGGGATCCCGCCCTGGCAAAGCCTCAGCCTAACGAGCGTATTTGAGTACAAAGACATCTTTCATGCCCGCAAGGACTCCGTCCCGCTGACGCGATCGGGGTTGGTCAGGAAAGGCTCCCCAAGTTACCCCCGCCACCCAAAGATTTCCCCTTCTATCCGAAGCAAGAGAACCGATCCATTGACATTCTCTCCCGCCTAAAGGCGAGGGATTCTTTCCCGGTTTGTGAAACGACTTTCACTTGCCGGGCTACATTGGGCGTGAGGCCAATACCTCAACCCAATGGGGGATGCCATCACCCCAACTACTGGGACATCGAACTGCCCCAGATACTTCCGTCTCAAATTCACTGCACCCACACCGTCGCGGTGAAACCTAAAGCCACAGGCTCGGCAATGATACTCCCTACCACTGGGCTTGTGGAGCATGTTGCAGCGCGGGCACTTCTGCGAGGTGTACCGCTCCTCTTGCAACACCACCCGCATCCCCAACTGCTCTGCCTTGTAGGTGAGCATCCGCCGCACCTGTCCCGACAGCATTTGGTGGATTTTCTGGTTGGCTACCTTGTTGTACTGGGCCGACCGCCGGATATCCCGGATGTCCCCAATCACAACCGTCTGCACGCCTCTTGCTTGGAGCGTGGAGACCAACCTGGTCGTCTGCTTGTGGAGAATGTCCGCCATCTGCTTTGCCAGCCTAGCTAACTGACGCTGCTTAGAACGAACTAACCGCTTCCACCGCCGTGAGTCTCTCTTCTTGCGAGCCATTAGCCTGGAGAGCTTGCCCTTCAGCTTGTTCTGGTAACGCCTTTGGGAACGCAGCAACCGCCCGTTGGCTATGAAAGTTTCCTTCCCATCGTGGGCAACGGCCAGATGCACTTCTCCCAAATCCACCCCTGCCACTTCCCCGGCCTTTGGTGTTTCCTCTTCTTTCCTCTCCGCCTGCCGTTTGCTGGGGTCGTAGCAGGCCCGCAGCTCGTACTGCTTGCCGTCCCAGCCGATTTCTACTTAGACTGGAGTCTCCCACGCCCAAGAAATGACCACAGGCGGGTTGGTCTTGCCGTTGGAAAGAACTAACTTCCCACCCCGAACCCTAATGGCAGAGGACTTCCAGATGACCTTGAAGTAGCGCCGCCGTCTTTTGGGGGGCTTGGCGGTGGGGTCGCTGTTGCGGCGGCTGCGCCAGGATTTCAGGGCAGCACAGAAGCTCTGCACTGCGGCGTCAGCACTGTGGGCATGGAGCTCATTTTCTGGGCTGTTGGGGAACCAGCGCATTAAGCTTGCGGGTTTCAACCACAAACCTTTTTTACGGACTACCCGCCAAAAGGAAACGAGGGTTTGGGAATACAGCTGGCCTGCTGCCAAAGCCAACTGGTGCAACTGTGGGGAAGTTCCTAACTTGAGCCTGCGGACGCGATACACTTACTTTCACCGGTGCCCCAACTAAGACAGACTATAGCGCTCTGCGCCGCCGCAGGCGTCCGCGAAAGCGTCACGTAGCGATGAAGTAAAAGCCGCCCTTAAGGGCAGGGCTTGCAACCCAGTTTTCTTGGTCAGGGGTTCTAAACTGGTGGCTCCAGAGTTCATTGCCGATGGCATCGTAAAGGCGCACAAAGGCATCGCTAGGCAACTGACCCGGTCTGCTCGGGAAGAGTTCCACTCGCCGCAGGCACCCAAAAGAGCTGAGCTGGCAAAAGCCAGCCCTAGAGAGACAACCCTCTCCAGCGGTCGCTCCCTGTTCATATGCCCACGGCATCCTGACGGGAAAGGACTCCGTCCCGCTACCGCGTTCGCGTTAGCGTCGCGTAGCGACAACGGCGCTTCTTGACAAGGGGGCACCGCCTAGAAGTTAGCACGGGATAACTGACGGGATAACTGTTGGATGATTCTCCAACGGCAGGACTGTCCTCTGGCCGGGAACCTTCCTCAGGCGACTTGGGGTACGGGCTCAGGGTTGGGCAGCAGGCCAGCTAGGCGCGGGGAAAAACGCAGTGCTGCCTGCACAAAGGCTTGAAACAGACGGAAGTGCTCGGCTTCTTCAAAGGTGAACTCGGGGTGCCACTGCACGGCAACAGCCCAGGGGTGGGTTTCGTGTTCAATGGCCTCGATCAGCTCATCTCGAGAACGGGCAGCCAAACGCCAACCTGAGGGCACATCGCGGATGGCCTGATGGTGCCAAGAGACCACAGAGATTTCTTCTGCGCCGACGATTTGGTGTAGCCGTGTGGAGCGGATCAGGCTGACATTGTGGCGAATGGGCTTGCGATCAGCGGGGTTGAAGTGATCCAGCTCGTCGTACACATCAGGCACATGGGGGATCAGCTTGCCGCCACTGACCACATTTAACAATTGCATCCCCCGGCAAATGCCTAAAACAGGGATCCCCTGGGCCAGCACGGCCTGAGCCAAGGCCACCTCAAATCGATCCCGCTCCGCGTTCACATAGCGCACCTGGGGATGTTGCGGATCCTCTCCATAGGTGCTGGGGCAGAGGTCGCCGCCACCGGTCAACACCAGGCCATCCACCCAAGACAGCAAAACCTGGGGTTCGCTTTCGCCTGGGGGAAAAAGAACAGGGATCCCTCCGGCAGCACGAATGGCATCCACATAACGGCCTGGCGCTACAAAGTCTCCCTCGTCATTGCGGTTGCGGGTGGTAACGCCGATGAGCGGTCGATTTGAAAAAGGGGATGTCCGATTCATCCTTCTACGATAACCTTATTTCCCGATGTTGATGGTGCTATGCCTACGGCAGAGGAACCGCACCACTGTCCTGAGCAGAAAAATCCAAAGTTTTCCCCCGCGATAGGAGTTAAATCTCGTTGTTGCGCAACGCTAACGCAAAGGGATCCCAGAAATCGCCGAAGCCATTAACCTTTCCCAAGGAAATAGCGGCGGCTGATCCCTTGGGCCAGCAAGACGAACAACACCAGGGATCCCTGAATCACACCGGCCAAAGAAGACTCCAATTGCAAAGAGAGAGGCAGTTGCAAGCTGCCGATGTTAAGACTGCTGAAGAAAAAGGCAATCGGCAAAATCAGCAGGGGGTTAAAGCCTGACAGCATCACCACCAACAAGGCCAGAAAGCCCAAATTGCTGGAGATATTGGGGATGAGGCGATGGAACAGAGCCAACACCTGCAAGGCGCCCGCCAGCCCTGCTAAGCCCCCACAGCAGGCAAATGCCATGAGCAACCTGCGGGTAGCCGGGATCCCCAACCGGAAAGCAGCTACAGGGTTTTTCCCCACCGCCCGCAACTGCAGGCCGAAGCGAGTGTTGCCCACCACCAGCACCGTCAGGGCCAAAGCCAACAGGGCCAGCAGCAACGCCACCGGACTGGCCTCTGACCGCCCCCAGGTGGGCAACCACAGACGGGGATCCAACACTTCCGTCCCGCTCATGGAAGCCACCCCCGGCCTTTTCCAAGGGCCGAAGATCAGGTAGAGCACCCAACCTTGGGCAACAAAATTCAGCCCCAGCCCAGCGAAGATCTCGTTGACCCGCCCCCACACATTCAGGATCCCAGCCAACAGGCCCCAGCCCGCCCCCCCCAGGATCCCGGCCAAAAGCGCCAAGGTAATGGCCAGTGGCGGCGGCAACCATCCCGCTTCCAGACGCACCAGAAACGTGGCCGCAATTGCCCCGACCACCATTTGCCCTTCGATGCCCAAGTTGTAGAGACCGGCAACAAACGTAAACACCAGCCCACAGCAGCAGAGGACAAGGGGAGCCAGCGTTGCCAAAACCCGGCCAAACTGAGCTTCAGTGCCGAAGGCCCCCTGCCACATGCTGGCCGCCACCTGGAGAGGTGAAGCCCCCGCCAGCAGGATCACCCCCGCCACAAATAGCAGCGCTGCCAGCCAAGCCAATCCCTGGATTACCCAGGTACGCTCTAGAGACACCCACGACCGGCCCGATTCCGCTATTCCCGCCATGCTTTAACACTTCCTAGGATTCTTAAACTTAAGATTTTTAAACTCAAAGAGGCTCCCCGCTGCCCTGCTCCAAGAGGGGATCCAAACGGCGCACCAGTTGCCAGCCCTCCACCTCCGCCAGAGGTTGTAACCCCAAATCCCGGATCTCCACCTTTTCTGCCTGCACCGGAGAAACCCAAAGGTAGTCTCCATATTCCCCTCGTTGCAGAGCCTGATCATCCACCCATCTCCCCGGATTAGGGGTATAAAAAGCGATGGCCTGGGCCTGACAGACATCCGGCAAGCCGCTGCGGCCAATATCCACCACCGTCTCCCCAGCCTCTGTCGAGGACTCCGTCCGAATAGCGCGAACGGACGGGGGCAGCATTTGGTTCCAATCCATTTGGGCAAAAGCAGGGCTGAAATTGCCAAAATCAGGCCGCAAGACGATGGTGATCATGGCGAGGATCCCGGCCAACAAGAGGGTTCCCACCCACAGACTGCCGGCACAGCGCAACACCCGCCGCCAACTCCAGATCCCTGGCAGCAAGAGGTACAAAACACCCATCACCACCAGCGGCCAAGCATGAGGCTGTAGGAGCTCCAGACCGTCTACGCCCAGCCGGACGGCCACCCCCAAACCCAACAGCAACAGCCCCACCGCTGCCAGTCCCCAAGAGAGCACCTGGGCCAGACGGGGCTTTAAGTGCAAGGACTCCGTCCCGCTAACGCGATCCGCACCGCTGACGCGACCCCGCATAGCCAACGCTTGATCCAAGGCTACCCCGGCCAAGAGAGCCAGCCAAGGGTAAAGCTGCACGGTGTAGTAGGGGGTTTTGGTGGGATAAAGCTGCAACAACAACAGCAGCAGCAGGGGGAAAGACCAGATCAGCAGCGTGGATCCCGGCTGCTGGCGCACCAGGAGAAAGCCACCCACCAAAGCCAAAACCGTCCACGGGAAGCCATGAACGGGAATGTGCCAAAGGTAGTACCAGCCGGTGGCATCCGCATGGAAGGGCTCTTGCCCCAGATCCCACACCTTCCCCACCAGGGTGGTCAGCACCTGTGGGCCATACACCTGCATGGCTGGACCTAGCCAGAGGCCAAAAATCCCCAAGCCCAGCCCAAGCGCCAGCCAAAATGGGGCGGATCCCATCCAGCGGCGCCGTTGCTGCACGAGATAGGGGATCAAAGCCGCCCCCGGCAGCAGGATCATGGCACTTTTCATCAGCAGGCCCAGCCCGAAGGCCACTCCGGTTAGCCAAAACCAAACCCTGTGGCCGCGGATACCGTTGACCAGCCCCAGGATCCCCAGCAGCTCCAGAAAGGTCAAGGGCACATCCTGCCCCACCAGCCGCCCCTGCTGCACCCAGAGGTAGCACAGGGGCAAAACCGCCATCCCCAAAAAGGCCGCCCGCATCGGCAAAAAAAACCACCCAATCCAACCCACCAGGGGAATGGAGAGCAAAGCAGCGAGGATCCCTGGCAGCCGCGCTGCCCACTCGTTTACCCCGTACAGGGCAAAACTGAGGGCCACGCTCCAGGTGAGCAGAGGGGGTTTCTCGAAAAAAGGCTCCCCCAAAAAAGTGGGCCCCAGCCAATGCCCTCCCCGCAGCAGCTCGCGGGCCATTTGGGCATAAAAGCTCTCGTCGCAGCCAGCCAAACTGGGATCCGCCCCCGAAAGCACAAACAGGGGCACCGCCAGGCCCATGACTAGTAGGCTTAGGCCCCAAAAGGGCACTAGGTGTGGGTCGCGGCGAAACTGAACGAAGGAGCTGGATCCCGGCAGGGATCTGCGGCTAGGAGAACTGCCCAGACGGTTGGGGTTGCCGAAAGGACGCATGGGACTCCGTCCCGCTAACGCGATGGGACAAGTCAGCAAGGGGCGGCTCTAACCAGACTAGACAAGGACTCCGTCCCGCTTACGCGATCGGCAGAATTTTTTAGGGAAGCTCCAGAGATCCAGAGGAGCTCTAAGGACTCCGTCCCGCTTACGCGAACAGCCTGGCCCAGTCCTCCCGGCCACGACTGAGGAAAAAGGACTCCGTCCCGCTGACGCGATAGGCTGCCAAGCGGACTTGGGTTTTGCGGATCCCACGCAGGGTGGTTTCCTGTTGCTCGCTTAAGGACTCCGTCCCGCTGACGCGAACGGGGTCTTGATCCAGGCGTAACAAGGCTTGCACAATGGCTTCCGTTGTTTCAGAGCCCAGAGCACAGCTCGACTGGGCCAACATTCCCAGATCAAAGCCAAAGGTTTCAGAAAGGACTCCGTCCCGCTTACGCGATAGGAAAAAGAGGCCAGCTTTGTAGGCAATCAGGCTGTAATAGCGAAAGTAGCCAACAATCTGCAAGACCAGAGCCGACTGGCGGTGTTGTAGGGCTGCCTCGGCCAACAAGCGGTACTGCTTGAGCAGGTTGTAGCCGCTGCGGATGTCTCGCGCGTTGATGACGGCCCGCAGATAGGTATTGAAAAACTTGATCACCCACCCCGCTACCGTGAGTTGTTGGGCTTCCAGGGCGCGGATCCCCAGCTCCCGGCTGTGAATGGCCACCAGGGTGCTCGCCTGGCGCATGCCGTTTAGCCCTAAGGACTCCGTCCCGCTTACGCGATCGGCAAATAAGGCTTGATACTGCCGCAGGATCTAAGGACTCCGTCCCGCTTACGCGATCAGCTCCAGCCAGGATCCTTCTGCCTCGATCCGGCCCAGCAGGCCCCTATCCACCGAAGCAAAGTCCGGATCCCGCCGCAGAGCCGGGGTAAAGAGAAACCAGGCAGGGGGCAGTTGTGCTTTGTGAGCGGCATAGAAGACCCATAGAGACTTCAGGCTATCCAAGGCTTCCAAGAGAATGCTTCCCTCCTGTTGGCGGAGAGCGCTGGTGGCGATGCTTTTGATTTCATCCAGAGCCGAGAGGCAGCGCTGATGAGCTGGCGAGCATTCGCCCATTGGAGAGTGCTGCTCTGTTGCTATGCCTACGGCACCCTGTATTCCTGCGCATCGCTGTTGCTGCACAACGTTGTCGTGACGAGGCCGCAGTTGCAGTGAACAACGGGAGAAATAGCCCCTCTTGGATCCGGAGTCCGATCCTGATCTCCTGGAAGCAAGGGATCCCAGGATGGCCTGCCGCACTTGCTGCTCAATGCGATGGATAATCGAAGCCGGCTGCAAAAAGTGAGACACGAAGCGAAAGTAGGGGATCAGCATCAAAAACGAAGCTGTGCCCAGCAGCAGATTCAGCCCGACGAGCAACCCTGGAGGGTGTTGCTCCGCAACGCCAACACGAACGTAAAGGCCCAGGGCTGCCGAACTCCACAAACTGACCACATTGGCCAAAATCAGGAAAAAGAAGAGGTAGAAATTGACTTTCTCGCGCAAAAACAGCTCCGTGACCTTTGGCGTGAAGCGATCCGCGCTCAACTGCACCACAATGGTCACCACCGAGAGGGTAAAGCCCAGCACCCCCGACAACACCTGAGCCAAGGTGGTTACAAATTCCTGCAAAGCTTCTGTATCCTGCGCGGATCCCGCCCGAACCAGGTTCAACCCGCTCTGGATCCAGCGATGCCCGCTCCAGGCCCAAAGCAAACCTGCCCCCACCACTGCAGCACTCCAGGGCAGAAAGCGGGGGCGACGCCCAACAAAGCCTGGATCTGTGTGTCTGATACATTTACGCTGAACACTGCTGAACATCACTGTTCAACTATGCAGCGATAGCATTCTGTTTGTTTCCAACCAGAATGGCGGTATCCCGCAAAGCTTTGAGTAGAATACCCAAAGCGCAGTTTCCGTGTCGTCTTACTACCAATTTTCTGCTTTGCTTTGGCTACCATGTTGGCAGACTCGAAAGTAAACAGAAAGATCAACTGGTAGTAATCCGTACTGAACATATTATACATTATTTTCAGTATAGTTGAGCTTATTATTGACTAGAGTCATGCTCCTTCACAATGGCCCTTCTCAGAGAGGGGGTGCCTCAATACTCGCTTAGAAGAGCTTCCACAAACTCGTAGCTGGAAAAAGGCCGCAGATCTTCTAGCCCCTCTCCGGCGCCGATAAAGCGGATGGGCAGGTTCATCTGCTGCGTAATGGCCAGGGCAATCCCCCCCTTGGCGGTGCTATCCAGCTTAGTCAGGATCACACCGCTCAACTTGGCAGCCTCGGCAAACACCTCGGCTTGGCGCAACCCGTTTTGCCCTTGGGTGGCATCCAGCACCAGAAGGCTTTCTACTTTGGCTTCGGGAGCTTTTTTGTCAACGATGCGGCGGATCTTGGCTAGCTCGTCCATCAGGTTTTTCTTGTTTTGCAGACGGCCTGCCGTGTCCACCAACAGCAGCTCTGTGCCCCTGGCCTTGGCGGCTGTGATGGCGTCAAAAACCACCGCTGCCGGATCGGCATTGGGAGAGGGATTGGCGATTACCTCTACCCCTGCTCGCTCTGCCCAAACCTTGAGCTGCTCCACAGCAGCAGCCCGGAAAGTATCAGCAGCAGCAATCAGACAGCGGTATCCAGACTCGCGGGCAACATGGGCAATTTTGCCAATGGTGGTGGTCTTGCCCGCCCCATTCACCCCGACAATCAACCAAATGTTGAGCGTGTCCCGTTGCGGCGCAAAGGTGGGATCCCCCACCGTCAACATCTGCCGCATCTGCTGCTTGAGGTATTTGACGGCCTCCTCTGGGGGCACCACCTCCTCTCGCATGCGCTTTTGTAGGGCTTGGATGATCCGCTCGGTGGCGTCGATCCCCACATCGGCCTGCAGCAACAGGGCCTCAATTTCTTCCACAGCCTTCTGATCCAGAGGGCCGCGGCCTACCAGGGCTTTCAACTGGTTGATCAGGTTAAGGCGGGTTTTGCCCAAGCCTCGCCGCAGCTTTTGCAGCCAGGAGATTTCCTCAACGGAAATCTCTTCCGGTTTGCGCCCTTGAGCCGCCAAGATCTCGGCTGACCAGCGGAAGCCCTCATCGAAGACCAGCTCTTCCGGCCCCGTCTCTGGAGAAGGAGCAACTGCTGCAGTCGCCGCCTGGGGTTTGGGCTCGTCCACAGCGCTGGCTTGCAGGGCTTGGAGACGCTCAGCAGCACGGGGAGCCAGATCGAAAAATGAGGGAGCTGCCGCCGGCTGCACAGGGGGCGATTCTGGAGATGCTGGTTCTTGTGTTGGAGTGGAGGACTGAACGGGTTCACGGGGTTCTGCTTGGGCAAGTGGGCCGGAGTCCTCAGTCGAGGCCGGTGGCTGTGGCTGGACGGATTCTGCAGGGATCCCTTCCGCTGGCGCAGGTGGGACAGAGTCCTGGGTTGCCGGTGGGGCTTGGGCAGCAGCACGGGCCTTCAGGTTGGCATAGGCGGCTTTGGCAAAAGCCAAATAGTCTTCCGGGGAGATCTCCGCCGGTTCCGGGGCCGGTGGCGAAGGCTCTGCTTCACCAGAAGAGTCGGTAGAGTCGGTATAGCGGCGGCGAAACCAATCGAAGGCCATAATCCCATCTCCAGCCTGGCTGATCTTTATCCAGTTTGACAGAGCAGCTCTCCTGCTAGAGCGCAGCCCTGGGGAGCTCATCCCTGCTCAATGGGGATCCCCGTTAGCGGGACGAGGTCCTTTCCAACCCTTCCACCCGCACAAACCCAATCACCTGCAACTGGTCAGGCTCTATCTCTAGGCTGAGCACCCGCATCAGGATCCCAATCTCTTCCAGCTCTTGCAGGTCAAGCACCTCATTGAGCCCGCCCAAAAACGCTGCTGAGATCTCATCGGGAACCCGCACAGAACCGATCACAAACTCCGGATTCTCCAGCTTTAGGCTGCGCCCTTCTTCCACGCGGATCCCGGTGTTAAACACCACCTCCACCGCTCGCGTTAGCGGGACGGAGTCCTTTTGCTCAGTACCGCCGTCTTTCTCCACCAAGAGGGCAGAGAGCTGAATGCGGCTGGGATCCGAAAACTCGACTCGAGGCTGACGCAGATCAAAACGGCGAGCTTCCCTTCCAGCTCCCCCAAAGGGCAGATCGGCCCGGATATCCTGAAACTGGCGGAGCACCTCTGGCTTGTTGAGGGCGGCATTCAAGTCCTCTTCCCGCACCAACACCCGTACCGCCGCTTGCAGAGGTCGCGTCAGGCGCAAGGGAGCCCCCTGGAAAAAAGAGGGGTCAATTGCCACCGGATCGGTTTCCAGCTCCAGAAGCTCGATGCGGGGAAAGGGCGCTCGATAGAGCCCGCGACCGGCGATCAGCAGGCGATCCGCTTGGCCATTCAGCAGTCGGTAATTGGGCTGGCTTTGAATACGCACCTCCAAAACCTCTGCCCGATCCAACTGATCCAGCAAAAGCTGCCGCGCCGTCTGATCCGCCAGATAGCCCGCTCCTCCTCCCAAGCTCGCCAACAGCCCCAAGAGAACCGCCAGGATCTCCATGCTCACTGCCCTGCTGTGCCCTAACCTAGGTTAGCAAGGGGATCCCTGGCCCCCCTTGGGGATCTGGGCTAGCGCAGCACCTTGAGAGGGCTGGCCTCAATGGGTCGGTTGCCCATAAAGGTTTTGGCAATTTTCAGGCCATCGGCCATTATCGGCCGATTGAGCGCGGGGTCATGGATGAATTTGGCGCCAGAGGCAACCGTTGGGCGTCCCTCCCCCCAAGTGTCCACGACTTTGAGAGTTGCAGCAGCAACTGGACGTCCGTCGGCATAGTAATCCACCACTTTCAGGGTTGAAGCCCCAACCGGACGGTGGTCAATCTCAATTTCGCTGAACTTGACAGGGCTGGGAAACACGGGCGGGCCGGATTTCTCCCCCAGCAGTACCGGCATCTGAGCAGCCGCAGAGGCCCCATCAGCAGGCAGGGGAGCCAGGTTTAGAGCGTTACCCGTTTGCGTTAGCGGGAGGGCGTCCTTTCCCATAGAAGAAGCCTCTTGCTCTGGAAGCGTGCCGGAATGACCATTTGGAACGGCCATAAGAAACTCCTGAGTTGGTAGAGATAATGAACAAAACAGGACGGGAAAGGGCAGGAAGCTAGATCCCAGTGGAGCGCTGCAGAAGAGGGATATCCTTGGCAAGGCTAAAGGTTGGCCTCCCCAAGTTCAAATGAGTGAGACTGAATCTCGAATCTAAAAATATTCTAAACCAAAGTTTGGCATGGGATCCGCCGGCTGTGACCCAACGGTTCCTGAGACGATGCCGGCCAGTCGCGTTAGCGTTGCGCAGCTATGACGTCCTCTTCGCTTCAGCCACTCCCTGGCAAAATCCAAAGCGGACGGTACACTAGTGAGTTAGCAAAGTCTATGGCAGGGATCCCCTATTCCTATTGGCGCTGGGCAAGGTGGCCGGCACCGGCTCTGTGGGCGTTGCTGCTTTTGTCTGCTCCTGCGGCTTGGGCTTCTGCCCTGGACGCGCCCCCATTTGACCTGAATGTTGTCCGCTCCCGTTCTCTGCTGTGGAGACATCCTCTCCTTGTTCCCGAGCAGAAGGATCCCATCCCATCCGCTCGCGTTAGCGGGACGGAGTCCTGGGTTGAGGTCGAGGTGACAGAGCATCCCTTTCTGGAGTTCACCCTTGAAGAAAGCAACGCAGCTGTTGCCCTATTTGGATGCGATTGCCCGGCCCACCTCAACCAGTTGCGGAGACTACGCGGTCTGCCTTTGCTGTGAAGCACAGCTCCACCAGTAGCCATCCCCGACCAAGAAACACAGGAAGTCATCAAGGCCAAAGATTGGGAGCGAGAGCCATTTCAGCCGGCCTTGGGCAGAAGGGATCCCTCTGTGCCGAGTTAGGGCAGGACAGGGAGTAGCGGCAGGATCTCAATCTCGGTGCGTTGGGTTTGTTCGGGGGATCCGGAGGGCCAAATGGAGCCGCCGGAGCCGTGGAGTGGAACGGTCTGACCGGCTGGGCTGACCATGCCGTGCTGAGTGATGAGCTGGTTGAGGCGGGCAATGCGCTCCGAGACGGGGGGATGGGTGCGCAGGAACTCTGGCACAGATCCGCGGGATTGCAACTTGGCCAAAAATTGCGGCATGCCCTGCGGGTCAAACCCGGCGCGATAGGCTGCCCCCAGACCTTTTTCATCGGCGATAAACTCGTTTTCACGGCTCTGCGGGCGCCGTACTCCCAATTCCAGGGCCAGAGCGGCCAGGGTACTATCGTTGAGCCCCAACAATTGAGCCCCAAACTGGGCAGTGGCAGCCTGCTGCAGTTGTTGCAGGCCGTGGCGTTCGCCGATGTGGGCCACCTCGTGGGCCAGCACGGCGGCAATCTGGTCGTCGTTGTCGGCGGCTGCGAGGGCACCAGTGGTGATGTAGACAAAGCCTCCCAGTGTGGCAAAGGCGTTGATGTCGGGATCTTCCACCACTTGAAAGGTGTAGGGCAGATGGGGCCGTTCGCTGTGGGCGGCCACCCGTTGGCCAATGCGGTTCACCCGCTCGACCCAGTAGGGATCCGAACTGAGGCGAAGTTGTCCCCGCGCTTTCAGTTGTCGATCGATCTGGCGGCCTAAGCTCACCTCTTGGGCATCGTTCAACTGGCTCACCTGCAGCCACTGAAGGCCATGAATCAGCAAACGGCCCAGATCTTGGGCATGGGCAGGGGATCCCATCCCAGATGCCGCAAGAATGCTGAGTAGGGCAATGGCGACCGGTCTCACCGCGCGAGAACTCCACCCCTTGGAGAGGAGAGGATCCTGTCCTGCTGGCGCGAGCAGCCTGAGGGTGTGGCGAGGTTTCAACATCAGGAATTGGCTCCATCAAGTACCCTCAAGTTAGCGATCCCGAAGCAAGATTGTCCTGCCACCCAAGCGAAACCGCTTTGCTATCAAGGGCAACCGCCGAGAGAGTTTCCCCTGGCTTGGGGGAATGGAATAGGATAGGGCTCTATATTCAGGCAGACGTTTAAGGGCGGTCATGACGGGATCCCCTACATGGAACCCTGAAATCTCCCCATCTCCAGACTCCTGGGCCACGGGCAGCGTTTACTTTCGGTCGGATGCCCAGGGGATCCATCTGCACTTGCCCAGCACCTTGCCTTGGGAGGAGCTTTGGGAAAACCTGGTTTGGCAGTTGCGCAGCCGCAAACCCTACTGGGCCGGAGTCGCTCCCCTCACCCTCTGGAGCCAGCAGCGAGAGCTGGACATGCCCACCCTACAACTTCTTGCTGCCCTATTGTCTCAGCATGGACTGCAACTGTGGCGCGTTCAAACTCGATCCCGCTCGACAGCGATTGCAGCAGCGACGTTGGGGTATTCTGTGGAGCAATCTTCCCTTTTGGAGGCAGTTCCCCCTGCTCCCCCAGACACCACACCTCTGTACCTACGTTCGACGGTGCGCTCTGGCATGTCCGTGCGTCACAGAGGATCCGTATTCCTGTTGGGGGATCTCAACCCCGGCGGCGAGATCATTGCTGGAGGAGATATTTGGGTTTGGGGACGCTTGCGGGGCCTGGTTCACGCGGGGGCCGACGGCGACAAGGGAGCTGTAATCTTGGCTTTGCAGTTGGAGCCCACTCAGTTGCGCATTGCCGATCAAGTGGCCCGTCCGCCAGAAGGCGGATCCCTGCCCAACACCCCTGAAGTGGTTTACCTGCAGGAGGATGTCATCTGCGTCGCCAGCCTTCAGGATTTTCTGCGGAGAGGAGTATGAGCCGAGTCATTGTCATAACCTCTGGTAAAGGTGGAGTCGGCAAAACCACCGTGACGGCCAACCTGGGCACTGCCTTGGCGCGCTTGGGTCGCTCGGTGGTGGTGGTGGATGCAGACTTTGGCCTGCGCAACCTGGATTTGCTGCTGGGGCTGGAGAATCGGGTGGTGTACACAGCCCTAGAGGTGATCGCCGGGGAATGTCGCCTCGAGCAAGCTTTGGTGAAAGACAAGCGCACCCCCAATCTCTCGCTGTTGCCGGCAGCCCAAACCCGCAACAAAACGTCGGTGCATCCGGATCAGATGCGCCAGTTAATCGAGAAGCTGGCCAGCAGCCATGACTATGTGCTGATCGATTGTCCGGCAGGGATCGAACAAGGGTTTCGCAATGCCATTGCCGGGGCCAACGAGGCCATCATCATCACCACCCCAGAAGTGGCAGCGGTGCGGGATGCAGATCGCGTGGTGGGCTTGTTGGAAGCCGCCCAGATTTCATCGACTCAGCTGATTGTCAACCGCCTGCGCCCGGACATGGTGGCAGCCGGCCAGATGATGTCGGTGGAAGATGTGGTGGAGGTGCTGGCCATCCCCTTGGTGGGTATTATTCCAGAAGACCGCGAGGTGATCGTCTCCACCAACAAAGGGGAGCCCCTGGTTCTCTCCGCCAATCCAACTCTGGCTGCTCAGGCCATCCAGCGCATTGCCCGACGGCTGGAAGGGGAAACAGTGGACTTCCCCAAGATGGCCAGTTTGGGCGAGTCCTTTTGGGAGCGGGCCAAACGGTTTTTAAACCAAAAGGTGCTCTGACAACTGTTCCATCTCTAATTCATCCAGGTTGCAATGGCAATTTTGACCTGTTTACAACTGAGTAACAAAGCCAACAAAACCTATGCTCCTCGATTTTTTGGATCAGCTTTTTTCTCGGCACTCCGGCAACAGCCGCCAGCAAGCCAAGCAACGGTTGAAGCTGATCTTGGCCCATGACCGCGCTGACCTCACCCCGGCGGCGCTGGAATCAATGCGCCTGGAGATTTTGGGGGTGGTGTCCCGCTATGTGGAGCTGGATTCAGAAGGGATGCAGTTTCACTTGGCCACGGAAGGGGGAACGACTGCTCTTATTGCCAATCTGCCTATCCGTCGCGTTAAGCCCTTAGAGACCGGTCTCAGCCGCTCAGAAGGCGAGAAAGCCTAGAAGGGGAGATTTCTGGCAGCATGTTAATTGGCCTTCATTCCAACAGGGCTCCCAATGCCAGAGTGGTCGTCAAGCTCGCTCTGTGATAGGTTGAGGTAAGTCGTGTGTACTGTAGAAAGAGTGGAGCTGGGTGTAGCTTTTGCAACTTTATGGAGCCAGCACACAGAGGTTAACTAAATGTTAACTCTGCATGTTCGAGCTCATGAACTGCTGACGTGATGGGCAGAGCCACCTTGACGATTGGAGACTTTCCAGCAGTCTGTATTGGCGTTAGCGTTGCGGAGTAATAACGACGTTAACGATGGAAACAAAACGATGGAAACAATGAGAGGGTTGGCGTTCAGTAGCTGGAAAGGTAAGGGCTCCGTCCCGCTATTGCGTTCGGTTAAGCCTTAATATGCAAGATTCATTTGAGCTGACGATCCTGTTTACGCTAGCCCTGGTGGCTGGGATCGCTGCTCAGGTGCTGGCCAATTTTGTCAAAGTGCCCAGCATTGTATTCCTGCTGCTGTTTGGCCTGTTGCTGGGGCCAGATGGTTTGGGCTGGGTTCATCCCCAAGTCATGGGATCCGGGCTGGAAGCGCTGGTGTCGTTGGCGGTGGCCCTGATCTTGTTTGAGGGGGGACTGAACCTGCGGCTGCAACGTCTCAATCAGGTATCCGATAGCCTGCGCAACTTGGTTTTGTTGGGATCCCTGCTGACCTTGGTGGGGGGAGCGGCAGCAGCTCACTATCTGGGGGAGTTTCCCTGGCGGCTGGCTTTTTTGTTTGGATCCCTGGTGGTGGTAACAGGGCCGACGGTGATCAACCCCATCTTGAAGCGGGTACGGGTCGATCCGGCAGTCAGCACGCTCCTGGAGGGAGAAGGGGTGCTCATCGATCCCATCGGGGCCATTCTGGCAGTGGTGGTGCTGCAGGTGGTGCTCTCCGGCCATCCCAGTTTTCTCATGGCCCTGGAACAGTTGTCCAGCCGTCTGGCCATCGGGTCGGCGGTGGGAGCGCTGGGGGGCTGGCTGATGGGATCCTTCCTGCTTTGGTCGCGGCAGTTTTTAACCGAGGAGCTGCGCAACTCGGTGGTGCTGGCGGGGGCCCTGGGGGTGTTTGCCTTGGCCCAGTCGCTGCGATCGGAGGCGGGGCTGATGGCGGTGGTGATGGCGGGCCTGGTGGTGCGGCAGAAGGCGGCCATTGCCGAGCGGGGTGTGCGGCAGTTTCACGGCCAGTTGGTGGTGTTGGCCATCTCGGTGATCTTTATTTTGCTTACCGCCACGCTCTCCCTCAAGGCGGTGTTTGCCCTGGGCTGGGGATCCCTGGCCACAGTGCTGTGCTTGATGCTGGTCATCCGCCCCTTGAGCGTGTGGCTGTGTACCTGGCGCAGCGACCTGAATTGGCGGCAGAAGCTGTTTGTGGCTTGGCTGGCTCCTCGGGGCATTGTGGCGGCTTCGGTGGCCTCCTTGTTTGCCATTCTGCTGACAGAACGGGGCATTACTGGGGGGGATGCCCTCAAGGCGCTGGTGTTTTTGACCATCTCAGTGACGGTGACGGTACAGGGGCTGACCGCGGCTTGGGTGGCCCGTTGGCTGGGTCTGGATCAGGGCAGTTCCACCATAATCATCGGCGATCATCCCCTCACCAACCAATTGGCCCAGTTGATGCGCTCGCTCAACCAGACGGTCGAGGTGATCCCGTTGGTTTCTGGGTCTTCCAAAAATGGGCACGGCAGCTACAAAGCTCCCCACCCAACAGACGGTAAGGACTCCATCCCGCCATCCCGTAAGTCCTCCACATCCCTGTCAGGAACGCCGAAGCGTCGTCCAGCAGATGGCTTGCCCCCACAACTTCATTCCTCTGACGGCAACGGCACCCACAAGTCTGCCCCAAGCCAGGAAGTCGGCAAGCCAGAAGCCATCCCCGGATCCCTGCAGGAAGCTGTACTGAACGAGTCTGCTTTGTTGAAGGCCGATATCGACCATGCGGAAACTCTGTTGATCCTGACTCTGGATCCGCAGGTAAACTGGGCCATTGCCGAGTTGATGGTGAAACTCTCGGTTTCGGCCACCATCTGGACGGTGTTGCTGCCGGATATGCCCATCTCAGAAGGGATCCGCACCTTGCAGCCTTCCTTCCCCCAACTGCAGCGCTGGGCCGGCTATCTGGAGGCCAACCGGGCTGAGCTGCGCTCGATCACCCTACCCACGTTGGCAGACCTGGGCCTGCCTCTCCCTTTATCGCTACGTGACGCTTCTGCGAATGCGGCCTCAACCCTGCCGGAGGCAGTGCGGAGCAATAAAGCTGATGTCTTGACGGCTCAAGAGTCGTTCCCGACAGCGGTGCGGAGCGCTTTTTCAGCACCAGCGCTGCCCAATCCCTTCCTGGCCCAGATGGGACTGGAGGATCCCACCCTTGAACGGCTGCGGGATCAGTTTGCCTATCGAATCAAAGCCGATCTATGCCTGCCCTTGTTGTTGGTGCGCCCGCAGCGGCTGAGGAGCGGCTCATCTCGACCGGGTCGGCTCTTCTACCTGCCTGAGCCAGACATTTGGCGACGCGGGGATCGCATCTACTACCTGGAGCGCGTTTCCAGCCCTGTGGATGCCGGTGCTCTCTCCGCCAAAGAGTCTGATTCCCAAGAATGGGATCCGTCGGCAGCCGTTCGCGTTCGCGACAGCGGTGCGGAGCACAACAGTGGGATAGAGTCTTTGGTGCTGCCCCAGTATGTTGAGGGCGTCAAGCTCCACTTTGATCTCTAGCCAGCCAGCGGCCACTGGGGATGAGGGAACACCCCTGCACCTGCTCAGGCCGACCCAGATAAACCCAAGCAAAGGTGCCGCTATCCAGTTGCACCCACTGCCGTTCGTACACCCGCGGGTGGTCTTCCAGCTCGTCCAATCGGGGCAATAGACTCAAGGGGATGCGGTAGCACTCGCCGTAGAGCCGGTTTCGGCCACGAACTGCCATCGGGTAGGGGCCGAGACTGTAAAGATCAATGTGGTTGAGGCTGTCTGTCCCCAAAAATTCTGCCCCCTGCAGCAAGCTGTGGTATTGGCCGCCCCGCAGCAGGGATCCGTAGACAAAAACCACTGTGGTCGGTTGCATAGCGTTGCGGAGTAATACAGCTGCTTCACAGTGCCTTGAAAATTAGGGAGATTGCGTCCATTTTTGGCCAATGCGCGGCTCCGACCCGGCCAGTAGGCGCTCGATGTTGCGCCGATGAGCACCGATCACATACACCCCGCCCGCCAACGCAAACAACAAATAGGGCAAAGGTTGAGCTGTTGCCCACATCACCACCGGAGCCGCCACTGCCGCCAGCAGGGAGCTGAAGGAAACGATGCGGGTGAGGGCGAGCCCCAGCAGCCAGACGCCGAAAGTTGTCAGGGCTACCGGCCAAGCCATAGCCAACAAGATCCCCAGGCTGGTGGCCACCGATTTGCCCCCCCTGAAGCCCAGCCAGCAGGAACGGCTATGGCCGATCACTGCGAACAATGCCGCCAAAACCACCCACCACGCGGATCCCAAGGCCGATCCCAGAGCCACTGCTGCTGCCCCCTTGGCAGCATCCACCAGCAACACCAGCAGGGCGGGCCCCTTGCCCAACGTCCGCAACACATTGGTCGCTCCGGTAGAGCCGGATCCCTGTTGGCGAATATCGATGCCTCCCCACCAACGGCCTACCCAGTAGCCGGTCGGGATGGATCCCAGGAGATAGCCCCCCAGCACCGCAAGAAGAGCCGTAAGCAATGCAGGCATAGCAGGATCTGGAACGCTCTTCCCTCACTTTGCCACAGGGTCTGGGCTGCAACTGGGATCTTGCCCCGTCCAGGAGCTTTTGGCTGTTTGCGGCCTCGTCTGCAACACCGTTACGTTCGCGCCAGCGGTGCGGAGCACTTTCCCCCTGCCGTGGGCCCCGAAGAGGCGGGACAGAGTTCTCTCCACCCAATATCGAGAGTTGCTAAATATCGAGAGTCGCTAAATATCGAGAGCCGCCAGATCCAAATGGGCACTGTGGGCCTCAATAAACTCCCGTCGGGGGCCAACGGCATCTCCCATCAAGATGGTGAAAATGCGATCCGCCTCCACCGCATCTTCGATGGTGATTTGTTTGAGGGTGCGCGTTGCCGGGTTCATGGTGGTCTCCCAGAGTTGTTCGGGCATCATTTCCCCCAGACCCTTGAACCGTTGGATGGTGTACTTGGTGTTGGCAGGCAGCCCCCGCAGGATTTGGTCTTTCTCGGCGTCGCTGTAGCAGTAGCGAACATTGTTGCGACCCCACTCGATTTTGTAGAGCGGCGGACAGGCGATATAGACATAGCCCTGTTCCAGAAGCGCCTTTTGATAGCGGTAGAAAAAGGTCAGCAACAGGGTGCGAATGTGGCTGCCGTCCACGTCAGCATCGGTCATGAGGATGATGCGGTGGTAGCGCAGTTGGCTGGGATCAAATTCATCCCCTTTCACCCCCAAACCCAGCGCTGTGATCATGGCCTGAATTTCGGCGTTTTTGTAGATCTTGGCGGGATCTGCCTTTTCAATGTTGAGAATCTTGCCGCGCAGGGGCAACACCGCCTGAAACTGCCGATCCCGACCTTGTTTGGCGCTGCCGCCTGCAGAGTCGCCTTCCACCAAATACACCTCAGACTCCGCCGGGTCGCGGCAACTGCAATCGGCCAACTTCCCCGGCAGCGTGGAAGATTCCAGGGCAGATTTGCGCCGCACCAATTCTCTGGCCCGCCGGGCTGCCTCGGCAGCATTGAAGGACTGGATGGCCTTATCGACGATCCCCCTGGCCACGTTGGGGTTGAATTCCAAGTACTCCGTGAGCACCTCGGAGACGAGGGTTTGCACAATGCCCCGCACCTCGGTGTTGCCCAACTTGGTTTTGGTTTGCCCCTCAAACTCGGGGTTGGGTACCTTGACCGAGACGATGGCCGTCAACCCCTCGCGCACATTTTCTCCGGCCAGGTTGCTGTCGGAATCTTTCAGCTTGTTGAGTTTGCGGGCTTGGCTGTTGATGGTGAGGGTGAGAGAGGTTTTCAGGCCCTCTAGGTGGGTGCCTCCTTCGTTGGTGCGGATGTTGTTGGCAAAGCCAATCAAAGTGTCGGTGTACACATCCGAGCACCACTGCAGGGCCACTTCCACCTCCACACCATCCCGCTCCCCTCGGATGTAGATGATGTCGGAGTGGATGGGCGTTTTTTCGTGGTTGATGAAGGCCACATATTCCTTGATGCCGCCTGCATATTGATAGGTTTCGCAGTGAGGCGGATCCCGCCGCAGATCGCTGAAGGTGATTTTCAAGCCGGCATTGAGGTAGGCCAACTCGCGAAAGCGGGCCGCCAATACGGCATAGTCAAACTCTCGCTCGGGAAAGATCAGCCCATCCGGCTTGAAGCGCACCTCTGTACCCCGCCGGTTGGATCCCTTGGGTTGGGGTTCAGATTTCAGGGATCCCACCACCGCCCCGCGCTCGAAACGTTGAAAGTAAACCTTGCCCTCTCGCCAAACCGTCACCTCCACCCATTCGGAGAGGGCATTCACCACCGACACGCCCACCCCGTGCAGCCCACCGGAGACTTTGTAGCCGCCACCGCCAAACTTGCCCCCCGCGTGCAGCACCGTCAGCACCGTAACCAGAGCCGACTGCCCGGTTTTGGGGTGGATGTCCACCGGAATGCCGCGGCCATTGTCCAAAACGGATACCGAGCCGTCGGGATGCAGGCTGATCTGAATATCATTGCAATAGCCGGCCAGGGCCTCATCCACAGAGTTGTCCACCACCTCGTACACCAAATGGTGCAACCCCTTCGGCCCGGTGGAGCCAATATACATGCCAGGCCGCTTGCGCACAGCCTCCAAGCCTTCCAAAACTTGGATCTGCTCTGCACCGTAGTTTTCCGTCATTCCCAACTCCAATCCCGAGGAAGGCTCCCGGCCAAGATCAACAGAAACCCAGAAAAATTGACCTTAAAGGCCAGGAATCAGCTTATCATCAAAAAACTGTCCCCATGATAGCACAAAAGGCTAGAACGGCCACACAGACGCTTCTGAGGGCCAAGTTCAGGATGGGATGCAGGTACGGAAGTCAGGCCGTCTTGCCGAACTCTAACCCAGAAAGCTCTCCACCAGCCCCGGCGGCGGCTGCACGTGCAGTGCGCCTTTTTCCAAGTCCACGACAGGCACCAGGGCTTTCACAAAGGGGATCAACACCTGCCGGTGATCAGGGGTTGTTATCTCCAGCACATCCTGGCCGGCTGCCAAAATCCCCGAAACCTGTCCCAGCAGCTCCCCCTGGCGATAGACGGTCAAGCCGATGAGATCGCGGTAGTGGTACTCTTCCGGCTGCAAGGGCAAGCGGTGGGAAGCCGGTACCAGCAGCCTAGCCCCCACCCAGGTCTCAGCCACCGTTCGATTGGGGATCCCTTCCAGTCGCACCAAATAAAGACCCTTAGCCGGGAAAAACTGCCCCTCAATCAGGGAATGCAGCAGGGGCTCGGGATCCGTATCCCGCTGCAGCCAGCGCGGTCCGGGCTCTGTGAGGCGTTCTGGGAAATCCGACCAGCACCTAACCCGCAGCCAGCCCCGCAAGCCGTGGGCCGCCACCACCTGTCCCACCAGCAGCCAATCGGGATCCCGGGCCATCATGGTCGGTCAAACTCAGTCGAGCCGCGGAAAGTCCACTTCGGTTGGGAAAGAAGCCGGGGTACGCAGCTTCTGAGAGGCCGCCGCGCGAGATCCTTCCCCACCCTTGGCCACGTCCACCATGGAGAGCAGCCCTTGCAGGGTGCCAGGGATCGAATTGGGATCCATGAAGATCACCTTGGCGCTGGGACTGCTGCCCACCTTGAGGCCCATGTCGATATAGTTTTGCGCCATCAGGTATTGCAACGCATTGGCTGCCTCTGGATTCTCTTGCAAAGTGGCGGCGATGGTCTTGATGGCTTCAGCCGTGCCCTCAGCCAACAGCAGCCGCTCCCGTTTCTCCGCTTCTGCCCGCAATAGCTGCGCCTTGGCGGCCCCAGCCGCTTGGTTGATGCTGGCCTGCTGCTCCCCTTCTGATTTCAGAATGGCGGCCCGCTTCTCCCGCTCGGCAGCCATTTGTTTTTCCATCGAGTCTTGCACGGTTTTGGAGGGTTGAATGTCCCTGACTTCCACGCGGGTGATCTTGATCCCCCAGGGATCTGTGGCCTCGTCCAGCTCTGTCAAAAGGCGAGCGTTGATCTCGGCGCGGGAGGAAAAGGTTTGATCCAAATCCATACGGCCAATTTCGGCGCGCAAGGCCGTCAGCACCAGGTTAATCAAAGCCCGCTGCACATCCTCGACCGCATAGCGGGCCTTGATCATGTCGGTGATGCGCCAGTAGACCACCGCATCGGCCATCAAAGAGACGTTGTCGCTGGTGATGCACTGCTGAGGAGGCACATCCAACACCTTCTCGCGGATGGTTTCCTGGAACACAATCCTATCGATAGGGGGAAGAATAAAGTGCAATCCTGGGGTCAGCTTGCGATGAAACCTGCCCAAACGCTCCACCAATGCCTCATACCCCTGGCTGATGATTTTGACCGAGTTGAACAGGTAGCCGACAAAGATCAGGGCAATGGCCGCTAAGATACCTGGCATAGGGCTTTTCTCCTAAGGGGGAGTTCAGTCCCCATTCTAGACGGTTGCTAGACGGTTGTTGGGACTGCTCCCTTCACTTGGATCACGCCTCAACAGAAATGTGGTGGACTCAGCAGGATAAGCAGTCCTCGGAACATATAGAGTTTCTTAAGATTTTTCAGGCCGCAGCCAACGACCTGAGATCACCCGGCAAAAAGCTCGTGAGGGGATCCCGTCCATGAAACTGAGCAGCAGGAATCTAGAAGTTGCTTTGAACAAAATCTATGACGTGATCGTGGCCGGAGGGGGAGCAGGGGGGTTGTCGGCGGCAATCTATCTGGCTCGTTATGGATTGAGTTGCCTGGTGGTGGAGAAGGGCAGAGGCCGCTCTTTTTGGATGCAGGATTTGCGCAATTATCTGGGATTGCCTCCGACCACTCCCGGACGAGAGCTGTTGCGACAGGGAACAGAGCACGCCCTCAGTTTAGGGGTAGATTACCTGCGCGGCTTCGTGGAAGATGCCACCGATGAGGGAGACCTTTTTGCAGTCAAGGTCAAGGTGGGAAAAGTTAACAGCCTCTACCCCATTTTTCGGAGCAAATATCTGATTGCAGCAACCGGCATTATGGACGAGCTGCCTCAGTTGTCGGATATGCAGAATGTTTACGACTACGCCGGCTATTCACTGCATGTCTGTATGATCTGCGACGGCTATGAAATGCGGGATCAAAAGTCAGTGTTGATCGTCAATTCGGAAGATCGGATCAATACAGCTTTTGTCCTCAACTGGTTTACACCCTATATCTCGGTGTTGACCCACGGCCTCTGCTCGGTCGGCCCCGACATGCGCAAAAAACTGGCGGATCATGGCTACCCCCTCTACGAATCTCCTATTCGCCGCTTTCTTGGAGAAAACCATCAATTGCAGGGTGTGGAGTTGGAAGATGGCACTTACATCGAAGCAACTACCGGCTTGGTGGCGATGGGCGCCAGATACCACAATGCCTATTTGAAAGGGATCCCCGGCTTGAAATGGCAAGGGGAAAACCTGTTGACCGACGAGTGGTGTCGCACTGCCCATCCGCGGCTGTTTGCGCTGGGCGATTTGAAGCAGGGCCTGAACCAGGTGGCGATTGCGGTTGCCGATGGCACCCTAGCTGCCACAGCCATTTGGCGGGACATCCGACGGGCCTCACCTGCA
This sequence comes from Thermostichus sp. MS-CIW-30, assembly GCF_054058015.1. Taxonomy (NCBI): domain Bacteria; kingdom Bacillati; phylum Cyanobacteriota; class Cyanophyceae; order Thermostichales; family Thermostichaceae; genus Thermostichus; species Thermostichus sp. MS-CIW-30. The sequence goes on along the minus strand of NZ_JBSRZW010000010.1, from coordinate 27,941 downwards.
CGTAAATGGGAAGAGCGCCTGCTCTCGCCACCTGGGATCCCAGGGCCTTCCGGATCCTCACTAAATTGATGGGCTCTATCGAGCTTGGGTGGCTTCTGTCCTATGATTGGTTGCGAAGGATTAAGCCATTCCATGCACTCTCTGAAAGTGTTGAAAGCGTTGATATTTTGCCTAGCCTTCCTACTGGTTGGACTGATCTACTACTGCACGGTAGAGGCCCAGCCTCTTTTTGAGCTGAACCTGACGGCCACCTCGGAATACAACCTCATTCTCCCCATCGAAAGCATTCGGGTGGTGCGCGGTGCCAATCCCCAAGATTTGCTCATTTATCTATCAGCTCCTTCGGCAGCCTGGATCCATCAAGAAGAGGTGAACGGGCATTATGTGATCGACATCCCCTACGGAGTCATTACCCATACAACAACCGTCGAGGTCGCTTCGGATCTGCCCTATCGGCTGAGCTGGGGCAACCAAAATGAGCAGACGGGGCGACTGTTGATTACCCCTGCTCCCCCTCGTGTGGAGGTGTTTCTGCAGCATAGCTGGATCCCGGATCCCGACTTTCTCGATCCGGCGGAAAACAGCCAACCTTTGCAACTGCCCTTGGAAGAAATGCTGGGGCCTTTACTGGAAGTGCCGCCTCGTTCTGCCTTTCTGACCATTGATGATGGCCCCTGGCCCCAATCCACCCCCCGACTTTTACAGGTTTTGGATGATCTTCAAATCCCGGCCACTTTCTTTGTTATCGGCACCCACGTTTCCCGATTTCCTGAATTGGCTCAATTGATCCAGGCCCATCACCACACCCTAGCCAATCACACTTTTACCCACGATTATCAACGTCTCTACGGAAGCAACGAGCTGTTTTATGCTGAGGTGGATCAGACAACCCAACTGCTCAAAGCGTTGAACTTGGATCCCCAACTGGTTGTTCGCCCACCGGGAGGTTTTCGCCTAGATTCTGCTTTGCGTCGCTCTCTGGAGCAGGCAGGGTATCGCGTTCTTTACTGGAACATGAGCGCAGAAGATGCCTACGCCGGCCAAAGTGCAGCCCAACTTTTGGAGCGCATTCGAGCCCAGTTGCCGGCGATCCAAGCTTCCGAGCGGCCCCTGGTTTTGCTGCTGCACGATCGCTGGCCCCACACTGCAGAGGCCCTGCCGGATATCGTCGCTGCCATTCAAGAGGCGGGCTATCGCTTTTTGCCTTGGCCGGCCTTCAGGGATCCCGTTTGAAGGGCTGGCAACAGGTTTTCTGGCTTGAGGACTCCGACCCGCCTTTGCCGGCTGGGGATGTTCAAAGAAGGGCTGCATCTCGCTCAGCTCAGCAGCGTTGCCCAGAGATAACGGAGGCCTGTGCCTTGACAAGCTTTTCCCCAAGTAGCACATTGAAAGTTTACAGGACTTGGCTGCGGGCCGAGGAAGATGAGCGAGAGGACATTATTCGATAAGGTGTGGGATGCCCATACGGTGCGGATTTTGCCCTCTGGGCAGACGCAGTTGTTCATCGGCCTGCACTTAATTCACGAGGTGACCAGTCCGCAGGCTTTTGCCATGCTGCGGGAGCGTCATCTGCCGGTTCTGTTTCCCGAGCGGACGGTGGCCACCGTGGATCACATCATTCCCACCGACAACCGGGCACGGCCTTTTGCGGATCCCTTGGCAGAGGAGATGATCCAGGAATTGGAGCGCAATTGCCGGCAATACGGCATCCGCTTCTACAACAGCGGCTCCGGTCGGCAGGGGATCGTGCATGTGATTGCCCCGGAGCAGGGGTTAACTCTGCCGGGGATGACCATTGCCTGTGGGGACAGCCACACCTCTACCCACGGGGCCTTTGGGGCCATTGCTTTTGGGATCGGCACCAGCCAGGTGCGAGACGTATTGGCCACCCAAACTTTGGCTTTGTCCAAGCTCAAGGTGCGCCGCATTGAGATCCACGGCAAGTTGGGGCCGGGAGTTTACGCTAAGGATGTAATTCTGCATATCATCCGCAAGCTGGGGGTCAAAGGCGGGGTGGGCTACGCCTACGAGTATGGGGGCAGCGCCATTGAAGCCATGAGCATGGAAGAGCGCATGACCCTCTGCAACATGTCCATCGAGGGAGGGGCCCGCTGCGGCTACGTCAACCCCGATGGGGTGACCTTTGAGTATTTGCGGGGGCGAGAGTTTGCCCCACAGGGATCGGATTGGGAAGAGGCGGTAGCCTGGTGGAGAAGCCTGGCCAGCGACGGCGATGCCCGCTACGACGATGTGGTGGTCTTCCAGGCCGCAGATATTGCGCCGACGGTTACTTGGGGGATCACCCCCGGCCAAGGTATTGGGGTGGATGAGCGGATCCCTACCCCCGAGGATCTGCCGGAAAGCGAGCGGGAACTGGCCAAAGAGGCCTATGCCTACATGGACTTGCAGCCAGGGGATCCCATTGTAGGGACACCGGTGGATGTCTGCTTCATCGGCAGTTGCACCAATGGCCGCTTGAGCGACCTGCGGGAGGCAGCCAAGATTGCCAAGGGGCGGCGGGTGGCCCCAGGGGTGAAGGCGTTTGTGGTGCCCGGCTCAGAACGGGTAAAGCAGGAAGCAGAACAGGAGGGCTTGCGGGAGATCTTCGAGGCGGCAGGGTTTGAGTGGCGGGATCCCGGTTGCTCCATGTGTTTGGCGATGAACCCGGATCGGTTGGTGGGGCGCCAGATCAGCGCCTCTTCTTCCAACCGCAACTTCAAGGGCCGCCAGGGATCCCCCAGCGGGCGCACCCTGCTCATGAGCCCGGCCATGGTGGCAGCGGCGGCAGTCAGTGGCAAGGTGGTGGATGTGCGGACACTGCTTTAACCAACCGTCTCTCAGGCATAGCGGGGACTGGATTTGAACCAGTGACCTTCGGGTTATGAGCCCGACGAGCTACCAGGCTGCTCTACCCCGCGGCGCTTTTCTAGCCTAGCTTGTTCTCGGGCCAACCGGCAAGCCTACGCCTAAGTTTCGCCCTTTTGTGTGGGTATTGTCTTCGGGGATCCCCGTCGCACCTGGATGAGCTGGGCGGTGATGCTGATGGCAATCTCGGCGGGGGTTTCGGCGTGGATCTCCAGACCGATGGGGGCAAAGAGCCGAGTAAACTACCCGGCCCTGACTGCTTCGCAGTACAGGGCGGGCTTTCGGTAGCCCTGCAGTTGGCAAGCCAACCACGGGCCTCTAGGCTGGTTTACGACAGCCCCAAGCTTGGCAATCATGTTGGCCCCATTCCAGTCCGCATCCCCTTCCCATCCACAGTGCCCACACTTGAACTGCTTCCCACTGCGATAGGATTGCGCAGGGTCGGGATGGATGTGCAAACACTTGTGACAGGTCTGCGACGTGTAGGCAGGCGGAACAAGAATCAGAGCAACCCCCGCACGCAGAGCCTTGTACTCCAAAAATTGACGGAGTTGATAAAACGCCCAACTGTTGGCCTTGCGCCGTTCGGCTTTGCTGCGTGGCTGTTGATTGACCCTTTCCCGAATCCCTGTCAAGTCTTCCAGAGCAAGAGCGCTGTTTGTGGCTTTTGCCCTAGAGACAATAGCTTTGGAGATGCGATGATTGACCCACGTTTTTGCTACGCAACGCTGACGCGACTGAAAGCGTCTCTCCTTGCCAGACAGCCGTTGCAACAGTTCTCTGCATCTGCGCCGCGAACTGCGTGTGCCCTTACTGGCTTTGCGTTGGAGTGCCGCCCTCAACCGGGAGTAGTGGTCTCGGACTCTGTTCAACTGCTGTCCATTCCAGTTCTTCCCCTCTGAGGTATGAGCGATATCTATCCTTCCCAAATCCACCCCGATCACCTTGTCGGTATCTTGTTGCTTGGGTGGTTTTTTCTCTACGCAAATCTGGATGTAGTAGGAGCCGTCTCTGCGCTTGACCAGAGTGGCTGATTTGGGATTGGAGCCCGCCAACTGTTCTCTCTGGTAACGGCCAATCGCCAGCTCAAAGCGCTCTCGACCCTCCACTGTGGTCAGCGACACCGTCCAGTCTTTCTCGCGGAACGAAAAGATACGAGCGTCATAGGTCGCGAAGCCCCCCTTGTTCGCGTTAGCGTCGCGTAGCGACAACGCTTTGACGGGGCGGTTTTTCTGTCGGGCAACCTTGCGGGCACCGGCCAGCCGTCTGCAGACCTGCTGGTCGCGTAAGCGGGACGTAGTCCTTGCCAAGTTACTGGACAAGCCGAACCGGGCACGGATTTCGCGGTAGCACAGAGATTGAAGTTTAACGGTGTTGGTGACTTTCTCGGGCGTGTTTTGGTTGACCCAGTTCAACGCCTGCACAAAGGCATCCAAGGTCGCGTCCAACTTTGCGGCCTGCGACTGGGACACCTTGAGCTTACAGGAGACGGTCAGGACTTGGGTCATGGTTCTATCGTAACTTCCGCATTCCTCCCGACACTGACCCTACGGGTACAGTGCGGGGCTCCTGCGATTTCTAGCTGAGGTAGGGGAACCCCTGGGGATCGAGGGGGGTGATCAGCCAAGCCCTTGGCCCTTGGGTCAGAGCCTGGAGGATCTGGGCCGCCAATGTTTGGGCAAGGGATCCCTGCCATCGCTGTAGCCAAATGTGCATCCGTCCCCCGCAAACGCCCAGGGGAGGGCTGTTGAGGTCAAGGGAAACTTGCATCCCAGCCGGCGAGGACTCCCCATCGCCAACGGGAACAGCGGTCTGCAAAAGGGTTTGCGCTCGGGCAATGACTTCCGCTTCGGCAGCTCCACCGCCAATGGTGCCCAACAGGGTGCCATCAGATCCCACGGCCAGTTTTGCCCCCGCCTGGCGAGGCACAGATCCCTGGGTGCGGACCACCGTGGCCACCACCAGCGGCCCGCGGGAGAGCATGTCTGCCAACTGTCGGTAAAAGGTCTCGTCCACCTCAGCCTCGGTTATGCCTACGGCACCCTAGCGGGAACGGTCAGGGACTCAATGATCAAGAAAGCCCCTCTAGGATGGCCTGATGGAAGGCAACCCGGAAAGCCTGGAACCCGTTCTCCCGCCGACCGTGGTAGACGGCGTTGGTGAGCAGCGCCACCACCAGCTCCCGCTCTGGATCGATCCACAGAGAGGTTCCGGTGAAGCCGGTGTGGCCGAAGGCGCTGGGGCTGAACGGGTAGCTGCTGGCCAAGGGATCCGGGGAGCGCAAGGCAAACCCCAAACCCCGGCGCTCGTGACAGCGGTGGGCATCCCCTTGCCGAGGCAACTGCTCGCGGGTCATTTCCCTCACCGTCTGCGGCTGCAACAGGGATCCCGTCAAAAAACTCTCCCCGAAAGCAGCTACTTCCTCTGCCGTGGCAAACAGTCCGGCATGGCCGGCGATCCCGCCCAGGCGGGCGGCATTTTCGTCGTGAACCTGCCCCTGCAGGCGGCGCTTTCGCCAAGGACACAGCTCGGTGGGGGCACAAGAGACAGAGACAGGGGGTGGGTCGAAAGGATCCCCCGGATAAAACTGAGTTTGGCTCAGGCCCAGAGGCCGCAAGATCCGGGCGTACAAGATCTGATCCAGAGGGGTTCCGCTCAGACGTTCCAAAGCCAGCCCCAGCAGGATCAATCCAAGATCGCTGTAGACTCTGCGGGATCCTGGTCTGTAGGCCAAAAAGGTGTGCAAAGCCATGTGCCGGGCAGATTCGGCATCGGGCTGTCGAAAAAGGGGTCGCCAGGCGGGCAAACCGGCGGTGTGGGCCAGCAACTGTCGCACCGTCACCTGTTCTGTTGCAACAAGCTGGCCTAAGGATTCCGGTTCCACAGCAATCCATTTCCCCGGCTGCAGAGGATCTTCATAGGGGGCAATGGGGCGGGATCCCTGAAACTCCGGCAACAGGAGACTCACCGGTTGATCCAACAGCAACGCTCCGGCTTCCACCAGGGCCATGCAGGCGGTGGCGGTGTACAGCTTGGTCAGCGAGGCCAGGTCAAAACGGGTGGCCGAGGTTGTTGGTTGGCGCCGGGTCTCAGGGTCGAGATAACCTGCCGCCCTTGAGTAAATACACCTTCCCTTGTGGCGGATGGCCACTTGGGCAGCGGGGAAAAGGTGGGGAATGGCGGAGTTGAGCAGCCCCTCCAGCAAGGTCGGATCCCAGCCCATCTGCCTCCTCTCCTCCCGGCTTGAGGATCCCCAGTCCAACAAACAACTTGTAACGGTGTTTACAAAAGCCTACCGCTTCCCCAGCTAGGATGCCACCACGGCAGGCTACATCATCAAGGGATCCCAGGTGCGGCTGGAGTTGTTGCAAGCTTTTTTGAACGTGGTGGAAACGGGCAGCTTTTTGGCCGCTGCTCGCCTCAGCGGTCTGACCCAATCGGCCATTAGCCGCCAGATCCAGGCCCTGGAGGAAGCGGTGGGGGCTCCGCTGTTGCATCGCAAAAGCCCGGTGGCTCTAACCGTAGCTGGGGAACGGCTTTTGCCCCATGCCCGTCGCATCTGTCAAGAATGGCAGCGGGCTCAGGAAAGCATTCGAGAATGGTTGCAGGGCCAGCAAACCGAGCTCTGCATTGCTGGGATCCATTCGCTGATCGCCCATCAACTGCCGCCGGTGCTGCAACAGTTTTGCCGGGAGTACCCAGAGGTGCAGTTGCGGGTTACCGCTCTGGGCAGCGACCGCGCCTTGAAGGTGCTCAGGGATGGGCTGGTGGACGTGGCCCTGGTAATGGAGAATCCCCTGATGACGCGGGGGGCAGAGCTGGTGGTGGAGCCACTGTACTCGGAGCCAATTCAAGTATTGATGCCCGCCACCCATCCCCTCAGCCGCTACGAGCGGATCCCCTGGAAGGTGCTGGCGGAGTATCCCCAGGCTGTGTTCAAAGATGGCTATGCCATGCGCTCCTTGGTGGGATCCCATCTGGCCCGACAGGGGCTTCCCCTGAGAGCAGCCCTGGAACTGAACACCTTGGATGCCTTTCGGGGGGTGGTGCGACAGGGGCAGTTGATTGCCCTCCTGCCGGAGTCGGCCCTGGTGGACTGCTGCGCCGATCCGGATTTGCAGGTGCGACCCACCGAGCCCCCCCTATTGAGGCGACAGGTGGTTATGGTCACCACCAGCGATCGCTATCGGATCCCTCCCATTCGCCGGTTTTTGCAGTTGGCCGCCCAGCTTATCAGGCAGTCTGAGGTTGAGCCTGCTTCCGGCGCAGATCCCCATTGGCCCTCTGCTGGGCTGTTGTCGGTTTTGTAGAGACCTTTTGTAGAAATTTCTGGTCAAATACCCATATCGGTAGTTTCAAGTGTTCCGCCCTTATCTCCCCCTATCCTGAGTAGCCCAGCGCTCCCGACCGCCGATGCTATGAGCCAAGAGTTTCGCGAGCTGTTGAAAAAAATCGGCAGCGGCACCCACACCCACCAGGATCTCAGCCGGGCAGAGGCCGCCAGCGCTGCTCGAATGCTCCTGCGGGGGGAGGCCACTCCCGCCCAGATCGGGGCTTTTTTAATTGCCCACCGCATCAAGCGCCCCACTGCCGAGGAGCTGGCCGGTATGTTGGATGCCTATGCAGAGTACGGCCCTCTTCTGCCCCGGCAGGATCTGCCTCATCCCTTGATCATCTTTGGCCATCCCTACGATGGCCGCTCGCGGACGGCACCGCTGGGGGTGCTGGTGGCTTTGCTGCTGGCAGCGGCAGGGTCAGCCGTTTTGCTGCATGGCTCTGGCTTCTGTCCCACCAAGTATGGGCTGCCCTTGGAAGCGGTGTGGCGGAGCTTGGGGGTGGATTGGCGAGGGCTATCCCTGGAGCGGGTGGGGCAACTGCTGGAACAAACCGGGCTGGGATTTTTGTATTTGCCCACCTGTTTTCCCCAGGCTCAGGCTCTGATGGACTACCGGGATCAAATCGGCAAGCGCCCCCCCTTGGCCACCTTGGAACTGGTCTGGACGCCCTACCAAGGCCCCTTTCACCTGGTGGCCGGCTATGTGCATCCTCCCACCGAGGCCACGATGCTGGAGCTGTTTGCCCTGCGGGAGATTCGACAATTCACCACCGTCAAAGGTCTGGAAGGCAGTTGCGACCTGCCACGGGAGCGAGCGGCCATTCTCAACCAGGGCGGCAAACGGCTGCTCTTGAAGGCCAGAGATTGCCACTTGGCAGGCCCGGAGATCCCCTTCTCCGGAGAGAAAGAGCTGCTCCGGCAGATGCAGCAGGTGCTCAGCGGGGATTCCTGTGAACTCACCCCAGCCGTTCTCTGGAATGGGGGCAGCTATCTGTGGCTCCTCGGGCTTGCTCCATCCTTGCCAGAAGGGATCCAACAGGCGGAAGACCTACTTCGCTCCGGACGGGTGATGGAGAAGCTGAAACAACTGATCCAGGTGATCGACCTCTCCTAGGGCTGGGATCCCCTGTTTCGATGACTAGAGTCAAGCTCTCCAGCCCAGGGAAAAAAGCCCCCCGGCCAGCTCCAGGGGGCGAGAAGCCGAAGGTTGGATCCTTTAGGGCAACAGCTCCTCGATGGCCTCCTCCTTGGTGTTGGTGCGGCGGGAGAGGGTGCGGCGGTCGAAGGTCATGTGGATCTCCCGGTTTTGCTCGCCATCGGCAGCCACCGCAAAGATGGGGAAGTCGATGTTGCCGTCTGGGAAAGCCATGTGGAAGCGGAAGGTGCCATCGGGCTTGAGCTGGATCTTGCGCCCGCCAATGGTAACGGTGGCATCCGGCTCTGTGGCCCCATAGACAATCAGCTCGGCATCGGCCACCAGCCAGAACTTGCGAGAGCGCTGCGGCAGCACTTCGGAAGCCCCCGAGAACAGGCCCAAGCCGGATCCCGAAGCCATCCAAGGAGCAGCAGGCACTTCGGCCATGGCCATCCCCATCATGCCCACACCCGAGGGGATGATAAACGAGCTGATGGCCTGCTCGGGCACCAATTGGCGGCTGCCCATCTGGTGGCTGCCAAACAGGGATCCCGCCACCCGCATCGCCTCAAAGCCGCCCACCATTTCTAGGAAGGGATCGACCATGGCCCCTTGCTGCGGCTCATCGCCCTTGTAGGCCACCACACCCATGCCGGTGGCGCTGCGCTTGTAAGGCTCGCTGAGCTGGTAAAGGGTGCGGCCCTGCAGAGCCATGTCGAAGGGCACTGTCAGGAAGTGCTCTTCAAACCAGTCGGAGGGAAAGACCGGCGGCACCATCACCGCCGCCGAGCGGGCCAACATCAGCCAGCGGCCATCTGCCGTCCGGTAGCCAATTTCCACAATGTAGGAACGATCGCTCACCGGGATCGGCAAATACCACTCCCGCGCCAACTCATCACAGGGGTACTCCTGCATGCTGTGGGCCGGCTGGTAGCTGAAATCGATATCCGTCACATCGTAGAGGCGCAGCGCCAACTGTTGGCCGCCCTCGCGGCGCTTGCTCTCCTTGGCCTCGTTGGGCACATCCCAATAGGCGTAGGCCCACTGGGGATCCCGCGGCAGCAAAACGATGCGGCTTTCCCCATAGCCCTCCGGCAGATCCCCCAGCCCTTTGTCCACATCGGCCAGATCCGTCTTGCCGGCAACCTCTTGACCCCTAAACTTCGTTTGGGTGACCGATTCTTGCCCCTTGGGCTCCGGCATGGCATCGACAGGGCGGCCAGCTTTGACTTGGGCCTCTCGAATGGCCTCAATCAGCTGGTCTTTGGTCATGCGGCTGTACTTGGGGATCTGATAGCGGGCAGCTTCTTCCCGCAACTGCCGGATGGTCATTTCTTCCAACGGGATCCGCTCTTGTGGCATGGTCGGGGTCTCCTGTCTTCGACAAATCGGGCTTCGTGCAATGCTCCAGCTTTTGTCCTATGGGCCGATCCCAGCTTGTGGTTCTGAGGACAACCTTGAACCTGCTGATGTATCGGCTTGCCTCGGGCTCTCCAGCCGCTGATGACCACAGGTGGGGATCAACGGGGATCATCAAGAATGATGAACCCATGTTTGCGTATTTTTGCCTGTCGGTCAAGACCCTGGGGATCGCTGGGGATCAATCTCTTGTTCTCCGACCCACCTTTAGGGAGAGGCCAGGAGCCCCAGCTGCTCTCAAGCCAAGGGGAAGACTGCGCGGGATCCCCTGCCGAACCGGCCCTGCCTGGGTAGCATGGGGGAGGATGAGCGGTTGCCGAGCGGGCCGCAGGTTTTGAGGCCAAGAGGTGTGGGCATGAGGTGGTGGAAGTATAGGATTCAAGGCATACGGATCCAAGGGAGCTGGGCAGCACTGGGGATCCTGCTGGCGGGGCCGGTCTTGCCGGTGGAAGCTGTGGATGCCCAAACGCTGTTTCCTCCCCTTTACCGCTTGCAAGGGGGATCCCCTACCCTGCCCGCTTCTGAAGCAACGCCCTGGCGTCCAGTAACCCAGGATTCTGTTCCGCTCCCACAAACAGATCAAGCCGATCCAAAAGTCCAGCCGGCCCAACCCGGCCATGGAGAAGTGGCAGAAGGCCCGGTTTTCGATCTGGATCTGTTGCGGCAGTTCGGCACCAGCCCTGGCGGCAGTGGCTCTGGATCCCGGCAGGGGGAAGTGATCGGGCCGGGCAGCGGCCAGAGTGGGGTGCGCGGAGCCAGCCCTGGCTCAGGGGTGGGCACAGGCCAAGGGCCAGGGGGCGGAACGGGTCTGGAGGCGGGATCCCAGCGGCGGGAACCGCAAGTGACAGGGTTGATTGTGGATGCACGAGGCTTGGATTTCTTGCCTAGCCAGTCAATGCGCTTGTTTGATCCCGATGGCAATCAAGTCTATACCCCCGTTACTCTTGGCCAAGACCTCAACGCGGCCTTTGTGGGCAGCGAGGGCACAGCTGCCTATGCCACCTCGGAAGAGCAGGCCCGCTCACTGGTGAACCGCATCGGGGAACGGCCTCACCGCATTCGTGCCATCCGCACCCTGGGCTACGACCTGGTGATTTCCGCCGAAGATGCTTTTAGTCTGCGCCAGATGAATGCGACAGATGGCTTTCTGGATCGCTTTGCTGTGGTGGTCATCTGGGATGGCAGCCAAGCCAGTCTCCCCTGAGGCCCAGGAATCCCAGCATGGCCATCAAAGCACAGGACGGAGGAATGCTAGCCTAGCAAAAGTGCTCTGTCTGCACCACCCGCACCACCTCCAGCGGGGTTGATATCTTCCTGGGGATCCCAGCCTTATGCAACGGTTTGCCAACCAACCTCTGCGGGAACATCCCCACCTGGCGGTGTTTTCCTCCAGCAAGGTGGGCAATTTTGTGGTTACCATCCCGCTGTTGCGGGGCCTCAAGGAAAAATACCCCGGCTGTGTGCTGGATTTTTTTGGCAGCGAGATTACCCGCGACTTTGAACTTCACTGTCCCTACATTGACTTTAGCTTTCCTCTTTACAGCCGTCGCCCCGATTACCTCGAGGCCCTAACCGCTGCTGTGCGAGAACGGGTGACCCAGGCCGGCCCCTACGACTTGGCCATCAATTGCGACGAGTTTAGCGAGCTCAACTTGGTGGCGGTGACGGCGCTGCGTCCTCAATACATTGCCGGAGCCGGTTTGACCTTGGATTTTCGCCGCAAGTTGGATCCCGGCTCCGACCCGGTGCAGCGCATGCTCCAAGACGACGACTGGAACAGCCTGGAGTTTTTGCAGCGCTACAAAGATATCCTCACCAGCAACTACATTGCCGAGATCTTCTGCCGCCTGGCCTATGTGGAGACGGATTTTTTTCGTCTGGAGCTACCCAGCCGGGATCCCGATTTTCCGGTGCCAGAGGTTTTGGTGCACATCACCACTACCCGCCGCGCCAAGATGTGGCCTCTGGAGTACTGGCGGCAGGTGATCCAGTGGTGCCAAGGCCAGGGCCTGCAGGTGGGGCTAATCGGCAGCGCGCCGGAGCTGCAGCGATCCCTCTACCACGGCGGCAGCAGCGAAGACGAACTGCTGGCGCAAACGGGAATGGTTGACCTGCGGGGCAAAACCAGCCTCATGGAGCTGGCGGGGGCCCTGAAGCGGGCGCGGGTGTGTATCTCCGTGGATGCGGGGCCGATGCACATCGCGGCGGCAGTGGGCTGTCCCACCATTGCCCTGTTTGGCAACGATGCCGATGGGGATGGGGCCAGCCCGGTGCGACTGTGGGCTCCTCGTCTGCCCCACGTTTACCTCACCCAAACCGCCTACAAGTGCCGGGTCTGCGCAGAGAACAAGTTCAAAAACGAAACCTGCCTGGTGGAGGGTCATCCCTGTATGGCCCATCTCAAGCCGGAAACGGTCATCGGCTACTTGAAAGAGATTCTCAAGCAAACCTAGAGGTTCCACGCCCTCACCCCCAGCCCCTCTCCCAAAGAGAGAGGGGAGCTATGGAGCGACGGGGTGAGTTGTTTCATGGCTACTTGAAATGGCCATGTCTTGGGATCCCCATCTTTTTCCCCCTGGGAATCAGGGGGGCCGGTGGGCAGCAAGGAGTGCCCAGGGGCGCAGTTCGAATCCCTGGAAGTCCGTTTAAGCTGAGAGTTCAAGGCTGAAAACTTAGTGCCTAAACCATTTGGGTGTGAGCTGTGACTTTGGAGATGTGGTATCGCCACCAGCTGAGCCGCTTTGCAGAGTGGGGAAAAATAAGGCTCTGGCAAGGAGTTGCCCTGAAGCTGCTGGCCACTGCTTGCTTTGCCTGTTTAGGCGCGATCATCCGGCTCAACACTCCCGCCCTTCACCCCTTTCAGATTGTGTTTTTGCGCAACCTATTCGGGTTTCTCGCCCTGTCGCCGCTGGTGTTGCGGGCTGGGATCCAGTCTCTGCACACCGCCAAGATGGAGTTTTACCTCCTGCGCTCGGCGATCAGCACGGTGGGGATGTTGCTCTCCTTTTGGGCAGCCAGCCTGTTGCCTCTGGCAGAAGCTACGGCGCTGAGCTTTGTTCAACTTTTGTTTGCCGGCACGATGGCGGTATGGGTGTTGGGCGAGCAGATGCGCTCGTCCCGCTGGCTGGGATTGGGCCTGGGGTTTGCCGGGGCTTTGGTGATGTTGAGGCCAGGCTTCCGAGAGTTTTCTCTGGGAACAGGGCTGGCCTTGGGGGCGGCAGCACTCTTTGCCTGGGTGACCATCGTGCTCAAGATCCTCTCCCGCACCGAGTCCAGCCTCACGATTACGGCCTACATGGGCCTGCTGCAGACCCCCCTTTCCTTTCTGGCTGCCGTCTGGGTTTGGACCTGGCCTTCTCCTGAGCAGTGGCTGTGGATGGTGGCCATGGGGCTGCTGGGCAGCATTGGCCAGGTGGCCCTCGCCCAGGCCTACAAGCTGGCTGAGGTGACGATGCTGCTGCCTCTGGATTTCTCCCGTCTGCTCTGGGCCAGCCTAATCGGGTTTTGGGTGTTTGCCGAGATCCCGGATGGGTGGACTTGGATGGGCGGAGCCTTGATCTTGGTGGGCGCCACCTCTGGAGCCTACGGCGAAGCCCGCCTGCCCACAATGCCGACCCAGGCCCGTACCGGCGGAGTTGGATAGCAGACAGATATCCTCTGCCAGGACTTACAGCCGAGGGAGAACAGGGCTGGAGCTGGTCAGGTCTGTGGTGGTAAGGGCCACCAACAGGGCTTCTGGACTGACGGGGAAGGGCAGGTGGTGGATGTCGGATCCTGGCTGGCAGGCCACTTGGGCAGCATGCAGCAGGTCGGCGGATCCCAAGTGACCTAGCTTGAGATCCCGCAAGTTGAGGGGCAGCCCCACCTGGCGGTAGAACTCCAGCAACTGGGTACGTGCTGCCAGCGCCAACTGGCTTCCCTGCAAGATCTCCTCCAGGCGCAATTGCACCAGGATACCGAAGGCTACTTTTTCTCCGTGCAGAGTGGCCCGATGCCCCAGCAAATGGGTTAGCCCGTTGTGGACAGCGTGGGCAGCCACCGTCCGACATTTGGCCCCACCCATGCCGCCGACGATCCCCGCCAGGCAGATGCAGGCATCCACCACCTGCTTCCAAGCGGTTCCGCCCGGCTCCCTCAAGGCCGCCGCCGATTGCTGGAGGAGCAAATCCCGCAGGACGCGGGCCTGCTGCACAGCGCCAATCACCAGGGCATCTTCTGAACTGCCGCTGCTGACGGAAGACTCGTACCACTTAGCCAAGGCATCTCCGATCCCAGCCACTAGGGTGCGCGCTGGAGCTTGCAGAATCAGCTCATAGTCCAGGATCAGGGCAGCAGGGGCGCGATCCAGGCTCACATCCTGCTGAAAAGCGCCGCTGTCGGAGTAGATATTGGATAGGGCGCTCCAGGCGGCACAGGTGGCAGCAGAGGTGGGCACGGTAACCACGGGGATCCGCAGCCGGTGGGCCACCAGCTTGGCCGTATCCAGAGCCTTGCCCCCGCCTACCCCCAAGATGCCGGTTACCGATTCCGCCGTGGCCAGCGCCTGCAAACGCGCCAGCTCGGACTCGCTGCAGTCTACCCCGTAGGTAGTCCAGTGAACTTGGAGGGCGGGATCCCGCGCGAAATTGCGCTGCAGAGGGGACTCAGCCACAGCCAAGGAGCGTTCCCCCCCGATCACCAGCACGCGGGATCCCAGTACCGCAAGGGGCACAGCTTCCAGAATGCCGCTGCCGCGGTACAGCCGACCTGGGGCCGGAATGGCAAGATCCAATTGGCAAGGAGAGGCGCTTAGCATTGCAAGAATGGGCGAGAAAAAGGACTCCGTCCCGCTATCGCGGTAGCTCAGTGTCCGTGAATACAGATAACGATCCTAGCCGAAAAAAGGGCTGCGCACCGCTGGCGCGAACGCAGATGGCTCACCCAAGGTCTGGCTATAGTTAAGCTGTTCATCCCCTCAACTCTGCAGCCTCTAAGGTCTCTGGCCCCCTGACACGTTCGCAGAAGTGTCGCGTAGCGACAACAGTTCTCAGCAAGGGATCCCACCATGAACCCCACAACTCAACATCAGCTCATGCTTAAAATTGTGGCCGGCTCTGCTTGGGCCGATGGGCATTTGGAACCCCAGGAATTGGCCTACTTGGGATCCCTGCTGCGCCGCTATGGTTTGGAGCACGATGCCGAGCTGCGAGAGCTGATCCAAGAGCCCATTCCGATGGCGCAAACGGAGCGCTGGATGGCCGATTATCTCGCCCAGGCCACCGAAACCGAGCGCCTACAACTTCTGGGGGCAATCGGCAACCTGATGATGGCCGACAACGCCGTTTCTCCGGAAGAGCACGACCTTTTGGATGACTACTACACCCTAATGGCAGGGATCCCGCCTCGCCCAGAATCGGCACCCCATCTGGTGAAGGGCGTGGGGCAGTTTTTCCGGCGCCTGGTCAAGGCTGTAAGGGGGGACATTGCTTAATCAATTCTTAGCTGAAAAATAGGGTTCTCATAACCTGTACGAGGTGCAATCTACTTCTGGAATAGACATAAGTTTGGAAAAGTTAAAAACTTGCTCTGAATTCTATAATTCTATAAAACGGCTAGATTTCATGGATAAATAGAAGGGGCTGTGCTAGACTGAAGTCATCGCTGGGGACAGGGCTATGGCTGAGCGTTATAGACAGGTAGAGCGGGTTGGGTTTGGCTCGCGGCTGGCCAGTTCTTTTGTATCAGTGTTTGTTGGATTGATTTTATTTTTGGGATCGTTCTGGCTTTTGTTTTGGAATGAGGGGCGGGTCAACCTTGCCCAAGTGGCAACTGGGGCCATTGAAATCAGTCCATTGGGCTCGCCCTCTGCGCCTCTTGGAAGCTTAGTATCGCTCACAGGCCCAATTACCAGCAATGAGCTTTTGGGCGATAATCTCTTCCTGCGGCCAGGGCCGTATATTGCCGTCAGGCGCAAGGCGGAAATGTATGCTTGGGAAGAGGAAAAAGAAACTCGCACTCAAGAGGAGTTTGGCGGATCGGAAGTCAGAGAGACAATCTATACTTACACCAAAGTCTGGACGGAAAACCCCGAAGATTCAAGCCGGTTTTATCGCAGCAGTGAGCACGTCAACCCACCGATGGCTTTTTCCAGCCAACTCTTTCGAGTCAGCCAGGCTCAAATTGGGAATTACCGAATTGGAATGCAAGATTTGCAGATCGAAACTCCCTACGCTGTTCCTCTGGAGCCCCAAACGTTGATCCCGGGGATCCCAGCTAGGGTGGAAGGCTCTTATGTTTTCAAGGGGCGGGGAACCCTGGCCAATCCACAAATTGGCGATATGCGAACTTCGTACACTGCCTTGTACAGCGGAACTCAAGTAACTGTCTTTGGTCGTTTGGCCACCCCTAACAGCCTAGAGAGCTACCTGGGGCCGCGCAGCATTCGATTTTATCGGCTATTTGCCAGCGATCGATTTGCAGCCATTGAGCGTCTTGCTGCCGAACACAATGCCCTGACTTGGATCCTGCGCTTTGTGGGATTCTTGATGATGTGGATCGGGGCCGACTCTTTCTTCGTCCCCCTTCATACGATGCTCAGCATCTTTCCTTTTCTAAGCGGCCTGGGGCGATCTATGACGAGAGTGGTCACCTTTTTCATAGCCTTGGTTTTAACAGGGACGACTATTTTAGTCTCATCGATAGTGCATAATCCGGTGGCGCTGCTCCTCTGTTTGGGTGTGGCGGGAGTTTTCATCCTCAACGTGCTGGGGCGACGTCCCAGACGGCAAGTGGCAGGTTTTTAAGAGTTCCTCTGCCGGCACAGCAAAGAGCTTGCAGCGCTGCTGCATCCATTCAAATATGGCTGCTCCGAAGAGCAGCGAAATAGCTTGTCTCGATTCCTCTTACTTTCCCCTCACCCCCAACTTCTCTCCCGAAGGACAAAAGGAGCTGGGGATCAAGGCAAACGGTTTCAACGCAATTTGGAGCGACCAACCTACTAATCCCCGAAGGTTAAGAGCCGCTTTGTGGCTGCCCTAGCAGATTCTTTTTCCTATATTGATCGTTGGCCCATGAGTTTGTACAGTTGCTCTCCGAGGATCTGGATGCCGCTGAGGATGCGCTCTTCCGGTTGGTAGCTGAAGGCGAGGCGCAGGGCGTGATCCCCTTGGCCATCGGCAAAGCAGTGGGTGCCCGGCAGGAAGGTGACCCCCAGGGCACGGGTAGCCTGCAACAAGGTGCTGGCTCTTAGGGAAGGGGGCAGCTCACACCAGACGAAAAATCCACCCCCAGGGGCCTCCACCTTGACTTCGGGCGGAAAATATTGAGCGATGGCCTCCAGCATCACCTGGCACTTTTCTCGGTAGCGACGGGTGAGGAGTTGAATGTGGCTTTGCAGACGGCCCTCCCCGCAATAGCGGGCCACCACCCGGCCCAAAAAGGGCCCCAGGGATCCCTCGCTGCGAAACATCTCCAAGCGGCGGATGATCTCAGGGTGACCACAGGCCCAACCCACCCGCACCCCCGGCACCACAATCTTGGAGAAGGTGCCCACATGAAGAACCCAGCCTTCCCGATCCAGCGCAGCCAAGCTGGGCAAGGGATCCCCGGCAAAGCGCAGGTCGTAGTAGGCCTCGTCCTCCACCACCACCACACCGTACTCAGCTGCCAACTGCACCAATTTCTGCCGCCGTGGCCCAGAGAGGGTGCAGCCTTTGGGGTTTTGGAAGGTGGGAATGGTATAGACAAATCGGGGGCGGATCCCTTGGCGAGCCAGATCGCGCAGCACCTCTTCCAGGCGATCCACCACCATGCCTTCCCCATCCACCGGGATCGAGATCAGACGCGCTCCTGCCGCCGCAAAACGGCTGACAGCCCCCATGAAGGTGGGCCCTTCCACAATGACTACATCCCCCGGCTCCACGAAGACCTGAGGCAACAGGCCGAGGATCTGCCCAGAGCCATAGCCGATCAGTAGGTTTTCCGGCTGGGCCTCTACCCCTCTATCCCGCATCAACTGCAGCACCACGTCGATCAGCCCGGCAAACGTGCCGCCGTAATTGAGGGCATTGTCCCCATCTTCCGCCAACACCTCCGCCGTGGCCCGCGCCAAGTCGGCCTTGGGAAACAGGCGCGGATCCGCCAGCCCAAAGGTAAAACTGGTAACCACCGGCGCTGCACCTGGGATCTCCGCCCCGAAAGGAGAAGGGATCACAGCCTGAGCCCGTTGGGCAAAAAGGGTTTGCAACAAGGGCCGCGAAGTGCTACGCGGTGCCGATGCGGACGAGGTCTGGGTCATGGCAAGCAAGAGAAAGAATACCTTAGGCCAATGCCTGCCACGATAACAAGAAAGAACTGCCCAGGAGTAGGGATCCCAAAACCCGCCGCCAGCTCCGGTAGGGGATCTCAGCCAAGACGCCGCCGGCGCTCAGGCATAGGAAGGGGAGCACCACCAAACCCCAGCGAGCACTTTGCTGCAGGGTGTTCACTTGGGGATCCCAAAACCATGTCGCCAGCGCCCCCATCCAGAGGACATGGCCCAAACCGGCCAAGCTGAGCAGGGCTTGCTGCCGTTCTGCCCAGGGCCAGCCCAACCGCACCAAGCTCAACCCCAAGGGCAGCATCAAAGTAGCCAAAACGGCCAAGCCACCTTGGGAGCTGAGAGGATGGGGAATCACCTCAGCAGAGGTAGCTGGCCAATCAATCCGTCCCAACCAGGAAAAACCCATCACCAGCAGCAGCAAAAGCAGTCCTGATGCCCCGCACTGCTGACGCGAACGCAACGGTTGCCGTGGCCACTGCTGGCTCGTCCACAGCCCCGCCCAGAGCAGAGCCAAGGGCCAAACCTTATAAGACAGGGCACAAGCTAAGGCCAGACCCCACCAGCGCAAGGTGGATCCCGGCCCAACACCACAACTGCAAAGCAAAACCAGGCTGCCCAAAATCTCGCTGCCCGGCTCCAACCCTTGGGTCAACACCCAGGGGCTGAGTCCCCATAGACCGGCACTCCAGAAGTTGCCCCAGCTCCAGCACAACAGCAGAATGGCCAAGCAGGCCATAGCTGAGAAGATGTGCAGGATCCCTTCAGCCGAGATCCCGGTTCCCTGAGCCAGCCAGGGCAGTAGCCTGTCGGCAAAAGCGCTCCGCACCACTGACGCGAACGAGTGGTAGAGAGGCAGTTCCGGTTGGACAAAAGTCAGGGATCCCTCAGAACTGCTCACCGGCAAAACGCGCCACCACTGCAGAGGAGCCGGTTGCCCCCAAGAGCGGAGTCGCTGCCCCAAAAGAAGGCCCATCCCTCCCCATAGCAGCCAGTGGCCCATGAAACCAAAACCAACCAAACGCCGACGGCGATGGTTGTCCCTGTTGGAGGAGCTCAGGCGGGGAAATGAGCCGCGGGGCAGCCGCTTGCCCGGGCGGGGTGTGGCGGGGGGAAACTTCATGGGTAAACCCTAGCCTGTTCGCATGAGCAGTGCAGAACACTATCCCTACACGGGGTGGGCCCTCGACCGGCAGCAGAACATCCAACGCCCTCTACTCTTGGCCGGTTGGGGAGAAAAAGTGCCCCTTCGTTACTTCCAAAAGAGAATCTCCCCGCGTGACATACTCCCGCACTCATGCTGACGCAAAGCGCTCCGCGCCGCTAGAGAGAAGGTCTAGTCAACTCTAGATCGCCCGTCAAGGGGCAACCCGACTGTTGCCAGCGGCGGATGGCCTGGGCAGTGAGTCCATTCGTGACATCGCGAATGGGGATCCCCGATCCGGTTACCTGCAGACGCACCAACCGCCAGGGATCCCCAGGAGCAGCCCGCAGAACATAAGCCTCGTAGGCCAGTTGCAGGGTTTCGCTGCGCCGACCGGCCAAGGAGTTGCCCTCCTTTTGGGGGTGTTGGGGCAAGACCAAGCGGCGCTCCAGCGTGGTGAAATACAGCCGAAAAGCTTCTGGCGAAACAGCAGTTGCGGTGTCCGGCAAAACCGGAGCCAGCTCCTGTTGGCGTAAGCGGGCCAGAGACCTTGGAGAGAGCATTTCAACCTCCGGCTTCCCCACCAGCACAACCTGAAACTCAGAGCGGGAGCGGCTCAAGGCCAGATTGAGAAACAAAGGCAACTGCTCCGTTAGAGCCTCAGCCCAAACCTGAGGAGCAGCCAGGCAAGTTTCCCCTCTTGCCGGAACGAAATGCTCCGCACCCCTAACGCGCCCAGGAGTGCTGACCAGGCCCAAAACCACCGACAAACCGACTCCTAGCCAACATCTCCTGCCGGATCCAGTCGGCCTTTTTTCAGGGATCCACTGCACAAGCCTACGGCGTCGTTGCATTACAGAACTACCCCAATAACATCGGGCATCTCCCCACACCCTCACCCGGCAGCATCCCATGAGGCTTGGAAGCGCCGCAAGGCGGCCACGGGATCGGGAGAAGCGGTGATGGGGCGGCCCACCACCAGATAATCGGCTCCTGCCCGCAGAGCTTCGTCGGGCGTGCAGATGCGCTGTTGATCCTCCTCTCCATCCCCCGCCTTGGCTTGGCCCAGACGGATCCCAGGAGTAACCAGCAAAACCTCCGGCCCCAAAGCTTGGCGCAACCGCGAGACCTCCTGAGGAGAGCAAACCAGTCCAGTAAAGCCTTGAGCTTGAGCCAGCCGGGCCAAATGCAACACATAGTCGGCGGGATCCATCTCGATGCCCAGTTCCTGTCGCACCTGCGGGGGGCTGAGGCTGGTTAAGAGGGTAACCGCCAATAGTCGACAAGAACTGCCCTGGGCGGCTGCCACGGCTGAGCGCAACATAGCACTGCCACCGGCGGCATGGACGGTGAGCAGATCCACTCCATAGCCGACGGCCACCGCCGTAGCCCTCCCCACCGTGTGGGGAATGTCGTGCAGCTTCAAATCCAGAAAAATGCGCTTGCCCCTTTCCTTGAGAGCCTGCAGAATGGGAAAACCCGCAGCAGTGAACAACTCCAGACCCACCTTCCACCACAGCACCTGCGGCAAAGAGTCCACCCACTTCAAAGCCTGCTCTTGAGAAGAGGTATCCAGCGCAACAATCAGGCGGTCACCCTTCATCGGGGCTCATTCCGGGGCTCATAGTGGGGACAGCCCTCACAGGGGCCGCAGGGGTTGACGGCGCAGCGCAACTCTGGAGAATGGGCATTGTAGCGGCAGGTGGGATCCCCGATGTATTCTGGCGGCGAAGCCACGTAAGTGTAAACAACCACACCCCCAAATCCTATCGGGCTGACGAAGAAACGACTGGTGGTGAACGATTCGCCCACAGAAGGGTTGAAGGTTTCCTCAAAAGGCTCTGGCTCAGGCTCCACTTCCTCCTCCAGATTCCAGAGGGCTTCCCACTGCCTAAGGGTTTCCTGTAAAGGCACAGCCAAGTGCTCTGCCAGCTCCATCAGGGCAGTCTCCAAAGAGGCCAAACTTTCTTCGGCCACTTGGGCAAAGGCTGCAACCCATTCCTCCAAAAGTTTCTCAAAATCCATGCAGCAGCGACCTAGAGGCTCCTTCTTCACCTTACCGCCAGCCCGGACAATCTCTAACTTCCTCCCCGGCAAACGGCATCCACTAGAGCTTGATTCACCAATGGAAACAGCTCTGCCAACTCTTCTGTGGAGAGGTTTCCGGTGCAGACATTGGCGCGAATATGCCACTCTGCCCACATTTGCGCCGAGGGAGCAGCGGGATCCCGGCCCTCCTCAGAACCCGAACCGCCCACAGGTACCCGAGGGAGGCTACGTCCCGACCCAAGGTTCAGTTGCAGTACGCTGTCACGGTTGATGCCGGTTAGAGAGGTTTGAGCATTAACCCCTTCAGGCAAAGCAAGCGCCAGGGACAAAGCCATCCAAGACAATCCACAAAAGGTAACGCTGCGAAACATGGGATCCTCGCCGGCTAGGATTAGTTTATTTTAAGAGCCCTATCTTGAGCGCAATTATAGCCACTGCCTCCGGTTCCTCTGGGCAGAGCCGGGCTAAGTCTTCCTACGACCGCAGGCCGATTCCCGACCACTGCACGCAATGACGGCCCTGCTCATCCTTCAGGGATCCATCGCGGCGGTAGGAAAAGAAATCTTGGGGTTGGCTGAGGGTGCAATGGGGGCTGACGGCAATGTGTTCAGGGGGGATCCCTTGGGCTTGGGCTTGGGCACCGTTGACCCAGCGCAGATCCAGGCGAACCTTGCCAGGCAGAGGATCGGGCAAGAGAGCGGCGCGGGCATCCAGCCCTGGGGGTAGGCTTTGCAGCACCTGCTCCGCCACCTCCTCTGACACCTGATAGACTGACCCCGAAATAGAGGGCCCGATGGCCACGCGGATCCCAGCAGCAGGGATCCCCGCCTGTAAAAACTCCTGCAGCACCTTGGACAAGATCCCCGCAGCAGTGCCTCTCCACCCGGCGTGAATGGCCGCCACCCATTCTCGACTGGCCACCAAAATCGGCACACAGTCAGCGGTGCAGACCCAGGCAGAATCTCCTTGGCGGCGGGCAATGACCGCATCTGCCTGAGAGCGGGTAGGGATCCCTTGACCAACAGAGCAGTCCTGCTCTCCCTTCTGTCCAAGGGTTTCCGTGATCCCATCTGCCCAAACCCAGTTGCAGCCATGCACCTGATGGCCCCACGCGGCCTGTTCAGGGGGCAGTTGCAGCCGGGCGGCCAACTGAGACGGGGGATGGGGATGACCTTGGCGAGAGCCAAAAGCGTGAGGCCACTCCGCCAAAAGCTGACACTCCAGCCAGCGCCATCTCCCTGCCTGCTGCCAAACCCACAAGACGGAGCCACTCATTGGCGAGAGCTACCCAGGCCAGCAGTGGGCGGGGATCCTTGAGACCGATGTTGGGCGCGGAGATGGCCCACCCGCTCTTCCAAACACATCTTTAGCTCGGCAGGGTTAAACAGCATCGGCAAAAAATGAATGCTTTTGGTTTCTCGGAAAAAGAACAACACCGGCAGCGGCGGCCAGAAAATTTGCCAATCCTGCCACTCGCTGTAGGGGAACTCGCGGATGCGCCTGGAGCCGCTGTAGACCTGCAGCGCTGTTCTGGTAAAGGCCAGACCGATCAGAGAGGTCTGCACCACCAAAAATAGGCCAAACAGGCCCACCCCCAGCCCCGCCCAAAACGAAAGCCAGAACAGCGGCACTGCCAAAGCCAACACCGACAGGCTGAGGCGAAAATCCGGGGTCAATAGATGGGCAGAATTGGGTCTAATCATGCCCCATTTCTCCTCTCGGGGATCCCAGACCCATTCTAGGCCGCCTCGGCAACTCTTCAGAAGTCAGAGGATCTGTAGGACATAGAGGAGAGAGCCTGATACATTTACGCTGAACACTGCTGAACATCACTGTTCAACTATGCAGCGATAGCATTCTGTTTGTTTCCATTCGCGTTAGCGGGACGGAGTCCAAACAGAATGGCGGTATCCCGCAAAGCTTTGAGTAGAATACCCAAAGCGCAGTTTCCGTGTCGTCTTACTACCAATTTTCTGCTTTGCTTTGGCTACCATGTTGGCAGACTCGAAAGTAAACAGAAAGATCAACTGGTAGTAATCCGTACTGAACACATTATACATTATTTTCAGTATAGTTGAGCTTATTATTGACTAGAGTCATGCTCTTCTCGAAATCAGGGAACGAGGGGAAAACCGAACCCGTTTTTTGAGTTATCCCGAAAAATACTTGGGATCCTGGGGAAATTGGGGTTTGCCATTGAGCTTCTTCCCACAGCTGGCCGATACAACCGCGCAGGCGGGATGGAATCCTCGCGTAGCTCTCAACTGAGGGCCTCACCGCGTGCGATGGTATACGATAAACTCCAGAGTTCCGCAAGTTTACAGATCAGAACCGGCAAGACGACCCCCATCTACCCAAATGCGCCCTTGGGAAAACCGGCATAATACGGATATAACGAGTGCTTACTGCTAACCCGCACAATTCGTTGGGCCTCTCCATGCCTCTCGACCCTCTCTCTCAGTTGCCAGAGGAGCCAACCACTCAGATCCCCTTGGAGTTTTACGAGCGCAGACCCCAGCCTGAGGCAACTGCGGCCTTTCTAACGGTGCTCAGCGGCGCCAATGTGGGCATGACGTTTCCCTTGGCGAGGGGTGGAGTTTTGGGGCGCAGCCACCGCGCGGACATTCAGCTCTTGGATCACGCCGTCTCCCGGCAGCACTGTCGGCTGGAAAGAGAAAGTGAGGGTTATGTTCTCACCGACCTGGAGAGCCTCAACGGCACATATGTTAACGGCGAGCGCGTCAGCCGCGTTCTCCTGAAGGATGGAGATCGCATTCAAGTGGGGGCCAGCACCCTCAAGTTTGCCTACTACGACGCGGCAGAAGAAGCCTTCTTTTTGCAAATGGCCACTGCCGCCCTCCACGACCCGCTGACCGGCTTGCATAACCGACGTTTTTTCCTGGAGCAACTGGAGCTGGAGATCCCCTTTGCCCTTCGCCATCGCATTCCCCTCCACGTGCTCTATCTGGATTTGGATGGGTTTAAGCAAATCAACGACCGCTGGGGGCACTGGGCTGGGGATCAAGCCTTGATCCAGGTGGCGCGGCGATTGCAAGCTCACGTTCGCCAAGACGATCTGGTGGCCCGCTTGGGGGGCGATGAGTTTGCCCTGCTGGTGCGCGGGATCCCGAACTCGCAGATCCTAGGGCTGGCAGAACGCTTGCGGCAGGCTGTCCAGACCCTGTTGGTGCAGGCGGGGACGGAGACCATCTCCCTAAGCTGCAGTGTGGGCATCGCCTCTCTGCTGGAGTTGGGAGAGGGAACTGACCCACAAAGTCTGCTGGCTGCTGCCGACAAGGCCCTCTACCAAGCCAAAGCTGAGGGGGGTAACCGAGAGACTTTGCTGTAGTTCAGGGCCAACTGCTGGAGTTTAGGATCCCTCTACCAAGCTGGCATAGGCTTCGGCACTCATGGTGTCCTCGAGATCTTCGGGGTTGGCAATGCGCACCTTGATCAGCCAGCCATCGCCATAGGGATCGTCGGCAAGGCTTTCGGGGCTCTCCACCACCGCTGTATTCACGGCCACCACCTCTCCAGAAAGAGGGGCATAGAGATCTTCAACGGCCTTGACCGATTCCACCGAGCCAAAGCTTTCCCCTTTTTCAATCTCTGTCCCTTCTTCGGGCAAGCCCACGAAAACGATATCCCCCAGTTGATCGACGGCATAAGCTGTGATCCCAATCACCGCAATATCATCCTCAACATGGATGTACTCGTGGGTGTCCACGTAGCGCAGATGGGATGGATACTCCAGGGCCATGCCGGTTCTCCCGTAGAATTCAGTGGATTATTCTAGGGTGAACTCTCGGAGATGGTAAAGGGCGGATCCCAAGCCCGGCCCGCTAGAGAAACTCCATCAGCAGCCGATTGACCGTTTGCGGAGCTTCCTGCTGCGCCCAATGGCCGCATTCGGGGATGTACTCCTTGCGCAGGCCGTTGGGGAAAAAGGGATCCATCCCCTCAGTTAGCTCGCGGCTGAGGGCAAAGTCTTCTTCTCCCCAAATCAGCAGGGTAGGGGCGAGGATTTGCCGCATGGGCTGCAAAAACAGGTTCTGCAAAGTGGGCAGGTTAAAAAGCTGGCGGTAGTAGTTGAGGGCAGAGGTGAGAACCTTGGGTTTGGAGAGGGCCTCTTGGTAGAGCTTGAGGTCGTGGCGGGTGAAGGCGCTTTTGCGCACCGAGGTTTCCTGGAAAATGCGGCGCACCCAATCTCCCAAATCCCACTGCAGCACCCACTCTGGCAGCCAAGGCAATTGAAAAAAGAACAGGTACCAACTGCGGCGCAGTTGATCCAAGTTGCTCAAGAATTCCCGGCGAAAGCAGGCCGGATGGGGAGAATTGAGGACGGCCAGCTTGCGAATCTCCTCAGGAAAAAATTGCGCCCAGTGCCAGGCAATGGCTCCCCCCCAATCGTGGGCTACGACCACCGCCCTCTGAGCCCCAAAGTGGCTCAGCAAGCCGCGAATATCCTCAGTAAGGGTATCCAGGTCATAGCCGTGATCCGGTTTGTCGGAATCGTTGTAGCCGCGCATATCGGGTGCCACCACGCGAAACCGCTGCGCCAACACCGGAATCTGATGCCGCCAGGAGTACCAAAACTCCGGGAAACCGTGCAACAAGATCGCCAGCTCCCCTTCCCCTTGGGTGACGTAGTGCAGTTGAATGCCATTGGTAAGGGCATACCCGTGCTGCCAGGTTCCCATTTTGGCAGCTACCTCAGGAGGAAGGCGGGGGATCCCTGCTTCTGCCATGTCGTCTGCTCTCGAGCTAACCCATGATTTGGTATCCACCCATACTAACCTTTGTCGCCGGTCTTCCCTTTGCCGGCGCAGGCTTTTTGAGAGGCATCCTACGAAGAAAGCTTAAGAGAAAGTCTGCGGGTGAACAGATTAGATGAACACTAGCGCAGAAGGCCAAAGCCCAACATCCCCGCAAAGCGTTGCCATTTTGGGAGCCGGGGCTTGGGGAAGTACCCTGGCGATGCTGGCTCAGGGGCAAGGGCACCGGGTGCGGGTTTGGGATCGCCGCAAGGGCCTGGATTTGGCAGAAGTGCTCCAGGGATCCCAAATCCTCATCTCAGCCGTCTCTATGGCGGGGGTACGCCCTGTGGTGGAAGCAGTGCGCCAGGTGGGGATCCCACCGCAGGCAATTTTGGTCTCGGCCACCAAAGGGTTGGATCCACTGCAGCTTCTGACCCCTACCCAAATTTGGGGGGCCACCTTCCCGGAGCAGCCCCTGGTGGTGCTTTCGGGGCCTAATCTTTCGGCGGAGATCCGCCAAGGCTTGCCGGCAGCGGCAGTGGTGGCCAGCCGGGATCCCTGGGCCGCTGTGCAGGTGCAGTATGCCCTTTCCTCGGAGCGGTTCCGCCTCTATACCAGCAGCGATCCGCTGGGAGTGGAGCTAGGCGGCACCCTGAAAAATGTTATCGCCATCGCTGTTGGCGTGTGTGATGGCTTGCAACTGGGGGCCAATGCTCGTGCGGCTCTGGTTACCCGCGGCCTGGCAGAGATGATCCGGGTGGGATCTAAGCTGGGGGCACGGGCAGAAACCTTCAATGGCCTGTCGGGGTTGGGGGATCTGCTGGCCACCTGCCACAGCCGCTTGAGCCGCAACTACCGAGTGGGCTACGGGCTAGGCCAGGGCCAACCCTTGTCGCAGATTTTGGCGGAGATCGAGGGCACCGCCGAAGGGGTTTACACCGCTCCCGTCGTGGTCGAGATCGCTGCCCAGCACGGCATTCAGGTGCCCATCACCCAGGAAGTGCATCTGTTGTTGCAAGGGCAGACCACCCCCACCGCCGCCCTCACCCGCCTGATGGAACGTCAACTGACTTCGGAATAGGCTGCCTTCACTTCTCCCAAAGGAGGAGGGGGGTTTCTGGCATAACCGCAAATCTGCGGATGAGGAAAGTTGTTCCGCACTCTATCAGGATTTTTGCAGAGCAGGGAGATCCCAGAATGAGCGATTTGGCGGAGTTTTTTTTTCCAGAGTTTCCCTATGCTGCAGCTGTAGTTCTTCGACTTGTTCTTGCATCAACTCGGATCTCTCTGGCTCCGGGAAGGCGGACAGTAGGCCCGACAGGTTGGGCCAGGTCTTTGTTTAATTTTTTACAAAGTTATGTCCAAACGCATCCTGGTGATTGAAGACGAACCCTCTATTCGCACCTATCTGCAGAAGGTGTTGCAACGAGCGGGGTACGACACGGTGGCGGCCACCGATGGAGAAGAGGGCTTGCAGATGGTGCGCACCCTGATGCCCGACTTGGTGTTGTGCGATGTGGTGATGCCCAAGCTGAACGGCTATGGGGTGCTGGATGCCCTGAGATGGGATCAGTCTACAGCTCACATCCCCTTCCTCTTTCTCTCCTCGAAAATCTCTCCCGAAGAGATTGAACAGGGGCTATGTTTTGGCTCCGATGCCTATCTGACGAAGCCCGTTGACCAGAAACGCCTGCTGAAAGCCGTTGCTGCCCAATTGTCTTGAGTTGACCAAAAGGCGCGGCAAGCCCCGTCCTTCAGGGCGGGGAAGGATAGCGCCGACCGTAGCCGACGCCCTTTAAAAACGCAGTGTCGGCCATGTGAATATCGTTGTCATCACGCATAGGCCAAGAATACGATTGAGCGGTGCAACGACTTCAAGCCTTCAAGTACGAATTGCTGCCCAACAGCCAGCAGGAACGGCAGATGCGCCGCTTTGCTGG
>NZ_JBSRZW010000009.1:0-103150 GCF_054058015.1 Thermostichus sp. MS-CIW-30 | reverse complement strand
CGGCATGGTGTTCCAAGAACGGCCAGAAAGCTGCGGGACATCATCCTGCACTCCGACCTGCCCCAGTGGGTAAAGGACGCCCCCTGCCACATCAAGCAGAACGCGGTCGTCGAGGCGTGGTTGGCGTTTCGCCGAAGCAAAGACGCGAGGTTTCGCAGTGTGCGGGACAGGTCGCATACGCTGCAATTCAACGCCGGCAACTTTCGCAATGGGACGTGGTATCCGAAACTCACCCGAGGTTTGGCGTTCCGTGCATCCGAGGAGATGCCCAGAGAGTGGGTACGTGGAACTGAGCTAATGCGGGTGAAAGACAGATGGTATGCCATCTTTCCTGAGCCCGTGAACGAGCAGTGTTCGTTAGCAAAGGGGGTGATCGCACTTGATCCTGGAGTAAGAAGCTTCCTTACAGGGTTTGATGGGGCGGGCTTTGTAGATATCGCCAAGGGGGACTTTGGTAGAATCGCTCGGCTGTGCTACCACCTAGACGATCTGCAATCTAGGCTGAGTAAAGCACCGAGACCCAAGCGTAGGCGAATGCGGCAAGCGGCGTTTCGTCTGCGGGAGAGAATCAGGAACCTGGTGGACGAGTGCCATCGCAAGGTAGCGGCGTTCCTAACGGATAACTACCGATTGATATTCCTCCCCACTTTCGAGTCAGCCAAGATGGTTGCCAAGGCAGGGAGGAAGTTTGGTAGCAAGACAGCAAGGGCGATGCTCACCTGGGCGCACTATCGGTTCCAGCAGTTCCTGAAGTTTCAAGCCAAGAAGAAAAACGTGGTCGTCGTGGAAGTATCGGAAGCGTACACCAGCAAAACCTGCACTAAGTGCGGGCACATCCACACGAGGTTAGGTGGCGCAAAGGTGTTTAGATGCCCAAAGTGCAACCATAGGCTACCACGAGATTGGCAAGGCGCTCTGGGTGTTATGCTCAGGGCTTTGCGGGATACCGCCTTTCTGTTTGGACTCCGTCCGAGTAGCGCGGTCGCGTCAGCGTCGCGTAGCGACAACGGAAACGGACAGAATGCTATCGCTTCACCGCTGAGCAGTAATGCTTAGCAGTGTTCAGCGTAAATGTATCAGGAACTGCCTATGAGATCCCTTTTCCCTCTCTGCCTGGCCGGAGCGCTGCTCTGGGGATCCTCGCTGCCCGCCCAGACCCAGGGGATTAGGCCCCTCTTTCCCGAACCTTCCCAAACCCCGCTGCCCCCCAGTCCCGATATTCCCACCCTGCCCATTGTGCCGGATCCCCGGCCTGTGCCGGCAACCCCTGCTCCCCAGCGACCGCTGCCCAGGGGGAGTTTTGAGGAGATCAGCCGCTACCTCCGGGATCTCAACCGCGCCAAAAACCTGGCCCGCCAAGCTGCCGAGATCGCCAATGGGGGCCTACAGCGCTATCGCGCCGAAGCTTCCATGCACGGGGCAGCCATTGACTCGCCGTTTGAAGAGTTTGAAGACGCCTGGATCTTCACCTTCCGGGGGGGAGAGCCCGGCTTCGTCCAGCCCAGCATTGAAACCCAGGTGCGGGTGGACAGGCGCACCTTTCAAACCACCATCCTCTACAACGGCCCCATCCGCTCTCTGCGCTAAGGGATCCCTGGCATAATCAAAAAAAGGCAAGGGATCCAAGCTATGACCAAGTTTGTCTTCGTCACGGGCGGAGTGGTCTCCAGCATCGGCAAAGGCATTGTGGCGGCTAGCTTGGGTCGCCTGCTCAAATCCCGCAACTACACGGTGTCGATTTTGAAGCTGGATCCCTATATCAATGTGGATCCCGGCACCATGAGCCCCTACCAGCATGGGGAAGTGTTTGTTACCGACGATGGCGCCGAGACGGACTTGGACTTGGGCCACTACGAGCGCTTCACCGACACCAACATGTCCAAGCTCAACAACGTTACCACCGGCTCCATCTACCAGGCCGTGATCCACAAAGAGCGGCGCGGCGATTACCAGGGCAGCACGGTGCAGGTGATCCCCCACGTCACCCAAGAGATCAAAGAGCGGATCCGGCGAGTGGCCCGCGAGACCAACCCCGATGTGGTGCTGGTGGAGGTGGGGGGCACGGTGGGAGATATCGAGTCTTTGCCCTTTTTGGAGGCCATCCGCCAATTTCGCAAGGATGTGGGCCGGGCCAACGTGGCCTATGTGCATGTTACCCTGGTGCCTTTGATCAAGGCGGCAGGGGAGATGAAAACCAAGCCTACCCAGCACTCGGTCAAGGAGTTGCGCTCCATTGGCATCCAGCCAGATGTGTTGGTGTGCCGCTGCGAGCAGCCCCTGCCCCGCAGCATCAAAGAGAAGATCTCCGAGTTTTGTGACGTGCCGGTAGAATGCGTCATCCAGGCGCAGGATGCCCCCAGCATCTACGACGTGCCTCTGGTGCTAGAGCAGGAGGGGTTGGCGCAGCGGGTTCTGGAGATTCTCAACTTGGATCCGCAGCAGCCAGATCTACGGGAGTGGGAGCTCCTGGTGCAGCGGCTGCACCACCCCCAAGAGCAGGTGGAGATTGCCATTGTCGGCAAATACGTGCGCCTTACAGATGCCTATCTTTCCGTGGCCGAGGCCCTGCGCCATGCTGGGCTAGCCCTCAATGCCGGTGTCACCCTGCGCTGGATCTCTTCTGAGGAAGTCGAGGAGCGGGGGCCGGAAGCCCTACTGGCTGGTGTGGATGGGGTAGTGGTGCCGGGGGGGTTTGGCAATCGCGGCATCGAGGGCAAGGTGGCTACCATCCGCTACGTGCGCGAGCAAGGCATTCCCTTCCTAGGGCTGTGTCTGGGCATGCAGTGCGCGGTGATCGACTGGGGATGTCACATTGCCCACCTGGAGCGGGCCAATAGCTATGAGTTTGATCCCGATACCCCCCACCCTGTCATCAGCCTGCTGCCGGAGCAGAAAGATGTGGAAGATCTGGGAGGAACCCTGCGGCTGGGCCTCTATCCCTGTCGCATCATGCCCAATACCCTAGCGGCCAAGCTGTATGGCGAGACCATCATCTACGAGCGCCACCGCCATCGCTACGAGTTTAATAACGCCTACCGCAGCCTTTTTCTAGACTCCGGCTATGTTATCAGCGGCGTCTCGCCGGATAACCGCTTGGTGGAGATTATCGAGCTGCCCAGCCACCCCTTTTTCATCGCCACCCAGTTCCATCCGGAGTTTCGCTCCCGCCCCAACCGCCCCCACCCCCTCTTTTTGGGGTTGATCGAAGCTGCCCTGCGCAGCCGCCCTCAGCCTCACCCCCTGCAGTTGCAGAAGATGGGCTAGTTGACAGATCCCTTGTCCAAAAGTGGGGGCACGCCTCTGGTCCTGGTTCTGCAGAGCTTTGCTGAACATAAACTGCTGCGGAATCCTGGGTTTCGCCTGTGGAGCAGCCGTGGCCTACTGCCTAAAACGAGGTCATCCAATCTGCCAAAATTTCCTGTCGGCGTGGATGGCGCAGTTTGCGCATGGCTCGTGCTTGAATTTGTCGGACGCGCTCCCGAGAGAGGCCGAAAAGCTGACCAATTTCGGAGAGAGTGTGTAGGTGGCCATCTTTCAGCCCATAGCGGAGCTTGAGAATCTCTTGCTCTCGGGGGCTGAGCTGCTCCAGCATCTCTTCCAGTTGGGCAGACAGCAGGTACAAGTCCATTTGCGATTCGGGAGTGGGGCCGTTGGCGGCCTCGATAAGCTGCATCAGCTCCCTATCCTCCTCTTTGCCAACTGGAGTATGTAGCGAAAGGGTTTGGCGACCGGCTTCCAAGAGGGTTAAGAGAGCGTCCAGCTTGTCGGGGGAAATCTCCAGAGCTTTGGCAATCTCTGCTTGGGTGGGGCGACGGTTTAGGGTCTCGGTCAGATCTCGCCGGATCCGCTTCACCTGGTTGAGCTTTTCTACCATGTGCACCGGGATCCGCACCAGGCGCCCCTGATTGGCAACGGCGCGGGTGATCCCTTGGCGAATCCACCAGTAGGCGTAGGTGGAAAACTTGTAGCCGCGTTCGCACTCAAATTTTTCTGCGGCCCGGATCAGGCCGATGGTGCCTTCTTGAATCAAATCCAGAAACGGCACACCGCGATTCAAATACTT
The DNA here is from genome assembly GCF_054058015.1 of Thermostichus sp. MS-CIW-30. Lineage (NCBI taxonomy): Bacteria > Bacillati > Cyanobacteriota > Cyanophyceae > Thermostichales > Thermostichaceae > Thermostichus > Thermostichus sp. MS-CIW-30. The sequence goes on along the minus strand of NZ_JBSRZW010000009.1, from coordinate 99,087 downwards.
TTTGGCAATCGAGACCACCAAGCGCAGGTTGGCCCTGACCAATTCCCGTTTCGCCCGTTCCCTGGCAGCTCCCCCCTCTGCAATCAGCCGTCCCAATTTCACTTCCTGCTCGGCATTGAGGAGTGGGTAGCGAGCCATTTCCCGCAAAAATACGCCCACTGAGTCTTCCGAAAGCGAGGCTTGGGTCGCTCGGTTGCCGGGTTTGCTGAGCCGTACCTCAACCCGCTTCAGTGGAGGAGGAGAGTTCTGAACAGCTACATTCGTCCCATTTGGTTGAGATTTCATACAAACTCAAGCTCAAGTTCACAAGCGGGTGTTAAGAACTTTACTCAGTACAGGATGGAGGCGGCTAACCTTTCAGCAAACCCAACTTCCTTCAGGGATCCCTGCAGACACAGGGCAGAGATCTCGCCGGATTTCAAGAGGCTACTCGATTTCTCTAGGTTCAGACTTCAGCTTTTGCTAAGGTGGGGCGCAGACTAAACACTTCCGTGATGGTAACGGTCAGCATCCGGTAGGATTGTTAAACTGACTACAGAGTTGACCTTGTTTTGCAGTGCACCATGCCACGCCAACGGAAGAAATCGGATTTGCCCAGCAAGATTTGTCTCACCTGTCAGCGACCCTTCACCTGGCGCAAAAAGTGGGCCGACTGTTGGTCGGAGGTGAAATACTGTTCTGAGCGGTGTCGCAATCATCGCCCCAAGGGATCCCTGCCTGCTTCCCGGCAAGACGGTTGGGACGGATAATGTTGTCTCAGGATCAGGACATAAGGGTTTGGATCTGTCGGGGTTGGCGATGCGGTTTCTCAAGTGGCTGTTGCACAATCCCCACGAGACAGAAGAGGAGGATCCCTTTTTGCGGGCCATTGCCCGCATCGAAAGCCTGATCTCGAAGCTGCTTTCAATTTTGATGATCGGGCTAATCACAGTAGCAGTGGTGGACTTGGCCCGGTTCTTGGTGGCAGATTTGTTGATGGAGCCAACTGGGTTTTTCTCCACCACTTTGATCGAGATCTTCGGCCTCTTTTTAAATATTTTGATTGCGCTGGAAATTCTGGAGAACATCACCGCCTACTTGCAAAAGCAGGTGGTGCAGGTGGAGCTGGTGATCGTCACCTCTTTGATTGCGGTGGCCCGCAAGATCATCATTTTCGATTTCGAGAAGCTAGGGGGGTTGGAGCTCATTGGCTTGGGGGCAGCGACGTTGGCCCTCTCGGTGAGTTATTGGCTGGTGCGGCGAGCCAAGCCTCCATCCAAGTCCGGGGAAAATTAGGCTAGGACAGAATCCTGGTAGGATAGGGGTGGAGCTTTCCTGCAAGAATTGTGCGTGCGCGATCTAAGTTGGCCAGCCTGGTGAAGTTAGCTGTGCTGATGGTGGTGCTTTGGGTGGGGTTGAGTGCTCTCCCTGTTTTGGCCCGCCCGCATTCTTCTCGCGATTTGCTCCTGGCACAACACTTGGGCAAACCCGTGAAAACCTACAACAATCCCCCCCCGATGGTGATCGACCCGGCCAAGTCCTACACGGCCACGATGGAGACCACCGCCGGCACAATGGTTCTGGAGCTGTTTCCTCAGGAAGCTCCCCTGGCCGTGAACAATTTCGTCTTTCTGGCCAACGATCACTTTTACGATGGCGTCATCTTTCACCGCGTGATCCGCGGCTTCATGATCCAGGGCGGGGATCCCACGGGTACGGGGCGGGGTGGGCCGGGGTACCGCTTTCCCGATGAGCCGGTGCAACGTCCCTACAGCCGCGGCACTTTGGCTATGGCCAACGCCGGCCCCAACACCAATGGCAGCCAGTTCTTCATCATGCATGCCGACTACCCGCTGCCGCCCAACTACACGATCTTCGGGCAATTGATCGAGGGAGAGGATGTGTTGGATAAAATTGCAACTGCGCCCACCGGCCCTCAGGATCGCCCCCTGAAACCGGTGGAGATCAAGTCGGTTCGCATCTTGGAATCCAATTAGGTTGGGCCAATCGGGTGGAACAGTTTGGTTAAATTAACTTGGCCTCTGGCCCCATTTTTGCAACTTGCCCCCAGGGGGACTCAGGTATGGAGTTCGCTAGGCCCCGGCGAATGTCCCCCCGCATTCTGGTTCTGGATTTTGATGGTGTGCTCTGCGATGGGCGGGCGGAGTATTTTGCCTCTTCCTGCCGCGTTTGTGCTCAGGTGTGGGGCTTGGCTCCTGCTCAGCTAGAGCCGCTGCGTCCTGCTTTTGACCGTCTGCGCCCGCTGATCGAGACCGGCTGGGAGATGCCTCTGTTGTTGTGGGGGCTACAGGAAGGGATCCGGGAGGAAGACTTGCGCCAAGACTGGCCGGGCTGGCGTCAGCAGTTGTTGCAGCAGTCAGGGATCCCTGCCCTCTCTCTAATCCAAGCGTTGGATCGGGTGCGGGATCGCTGGATTGCAGAGGATCTGCAGGGGTGGCTGGGGCTGCACCGGTTTTATCCGGGGGTGGCGGCCTGGATGCGCCAGCTTCAGGCTGCCGGGGAGCCGCGCTTGGCCATCCTCAGCACCAAAGAGGGACGGTTCATCCAGCAGCTCTTGGGCCGAGCAGGGATCCAACTGCCACGCCACCGCATTCTGGGCAAGGAGGTGCGCGCCCCCAAGGCCACCACTTTACAGCGGCTACTGGCTGCCGCCCAACTGCCGGCTGAGGAGCTGTGGTTTGTGGAGGATCGCCTGCAAACGCTGCGCCAGGTGCAGAGGGTGCCGGAGCTGGAGCAGGTTCTCCTGTTTTTGGCCGACTGGGGCTACAACCTGCCGGAGGAAAGGGAAGAGGCCGCTCGGGATCCCCGTCTCCATTTGCTCAGCCTGGAACAGCTTTGTCAGCCCTTTGACCGTTGGATTGCTTCTCCTCCCCCGCCGCGCCTTTCGATTAGTCCCGCCAGCTCGGAAGACTTGAGCCAGACTCGGCCCACCCCTGGCCGGAAACGCCCGGAAGCCGGTTTGGCCTCTCTGGTGCTGACCTTGGTAGAGCTGTTGCGGCAGTTGATGGAGGCGCAGGTGGTGCGGCAAATGGAGGCCGAGCGCCTTTCTGCAGAGCAGATTGAGCGGGCCGGCAGCAGCCTACAAGCCTTGCGGGAGCAAATTCGACACATCTGCAGCCTGTTGGAGATTGACCCGGCGGATTTGAACCTGGAGCTCGGAGATCTGGGCACCCTCCTGCCCCGCCAGGGGGACTACTACCCCGGACAACCCCACCGCGAGGGATCCCTGCTGGAACTCTTGGATCGGCTGATCCACACCGGCATCGTCATCGATGGGGAGATCGACCTGGGGCTGGCGGACTTGGATCTGATCCACGCCCGCCTGAAGCTGGTGCTCACCTCCAGCGCCAAGCTCTACTGAGCCCGTGGATTGAGAGTGCTGATGGAGACGATTGGGAGAAGAGATGCCTGAAGCGGGGAGAGAGACCAGAAATCGCGGTATGCTGGCTGTGGATCCCCTTAATCTCTCTTCATAGTCTTCTCCTATGGATGTCTTTGCCCCAACCGGAAACCTGTATGCCGGTGCCATTTGGCCAGAAGTGGTGGTTACCCTCACCCTCTTGCTCGTCTTGGTGGTGGATTTGGTCGGTGGTTCGGCGGCGCGCAAAAGTCTTCCGGCCCTCTCCATCTTTGGCTTGATCGGGGCCTTGGTGACCTTGGTGTTGCAATGGCAGCAGCCCCAGTTGGAGAGCTTCTTGGGCAGCTTTGCAGCGGATCCCGTCAGCATTCTCTTCCGTGGCCTGGTGGTGGGGACGGCGATACTGACCGTGATGATGGCGGAGCGCTACATCTCTCAGTCCGGAGCGCCCACAGGCGAGTTTTATGTGTTGCTGCTCACGGCCACCTTGGGGGGCATGTTCCTCTCCGGGGCGACGGACTTGATCCTGGTGTTTGTATCTCTGGAAACCCTGGGCATTGCCAGCTACCTGATGGCCGGCTACACCAAGCGGGATCCCCGTTCTTCCGAGGCAGCCCTGAAATATCTCTTGATCGGGGCCAGCAGCACAGCCATTTTTCTCTACGGCATGTCGCTGCTCTACGGCCTTTCGGGTGGGCAAACGAAGCTGGAAGCCATTGCCTCCTCTATGGGGGATGCCGGCTTGGCAGGGATCATCGCTTTGGTGCTCTGCATTGGTGGTATCGGGTTTAAGTTGGCGGCAGTGCCCTTTCACCAGTGGACTCCTGATGTCTACGAGGGATCCCCAACGCCGGTGGTGGCCTTTTTGTCAGTGGGATCCAAAGCAGCAGGCTTTGCCTTGGCGGTGCGCTTTCTGGCCACCGTATTTCCGGCCATGACGGAAGAGTGGCGGGCGGTGCTCTCGGTGCTGGCCATTTTGACCATGGTGCTGGGGAACGTGGTGGCCATTGCCCAAACCCGCCTCAAGCGGCTGCTGGCCTATTCTTCCATTGGACAGGCGGGCTTCGTTTTGATTGGCTTGGTGGCGGGCACCGAGGCAGGCTATGCCAGCTTGATCTTTTACTTGATGGTCTATTTGGCCATGAACCTGGGGGCCTTTTTGTGCATCACCCTGTTCAGCCTGAAGACCGGCACCGATGAAATTAGCGAGTACAGCGGCCTCTACCAGAAGGATCCCTTCCTCACCCTTTGCTTGAGCATTTGTCTGCTTTCGTTGGGTGGGTTGCCCCCTCTAGCAGGCTTCTTCGGCAAGTTGTACCTGTTCTGGGCCGGTTGGCAGGCAGGGGCCTATACCCTAGTGTTGGTGGGGTTGGTCACCAGCGTCATCTCCATCTACTACTACGTGCGGGTGGTGAAAACCATCGTGGTGAAAGAGCCGCAAGAGATGTCGGTTTCGGTGCAAAATTACCCCGAGACCAACTGGCAGGCAGAAGGTATGCCTGCTCTGCGGGTCGGTATGGTGTTGACTCTGGTGGCCACCATCTTTGCCGGGATTCTCTCCAACCCCTTGTTTACCTTGTCCATCCAGGCGGTGGAGCAAAGCCCGTTCTTAGGGTTCCCGACAGCACAAGCGCCCATTCCAGAGTCCGCGAGTCTTCAGGTGGCAGTCGATGGATCTTTGGGTTCATTGACTCAGCCCAGCCAAGGGTAGTCTGTAGTTTTTCAGGGATCCACCAAGCTGACCACAATGCGTCGGTTTTGCTTGCCTTTGCTTTCGATCTTGCTCACCACCAACTTGCCAATTTCTCCTGTCGCCCGTACATGAGTGCCGCCGCAGGGTTGCAAGTCCACATTCTCAATTTCCAGCAAGCGCACTTGCCCCTGTCCGGTGGGGGGCTTGACCGACATGGTGCGCACCAGGCTGGGATTGGCTTTTAGTTCTTCATCGCTAACCCAGCGGGGGTTCACGGCGTGGTTACCTTGTACCAAAGCATTGAGACGCACCCGTCAGGGTTTCTTTGTCGGGTTTTTCTCCAGGGATGTTAAAGTCCAATCGGCTTTTGCTTTCACCCACCTGACCCCCCGTAACGCCACCTTCTACCACTGCACAGAGCAGGTGTAGAGCCGTATGCATGCGCATGTGCCGATAGCGACGTTCCCAGTCGATGCTGGCGCTGACTGACTCCCCCAGACTGAGGGGTGGGGATCCCTCTGCCGGGATGTGGAGGATGCCCGTTTCCCCCTTTTGGGTATCGACAATCGGGATGACACGACCGTCCGATGTAATCAGGGATCCCGTATCGCCGGGTTGTCCACCGCCGGTGGGATAGAATACCGTCCGATCCAACTGGATCCCGTTATCCACAAGGGCAATTACCCGAGCCTGGCAGGTGGTGAGATAGGCCTCCGCCCGAAACAGTTCTTCCGTCATGAGTCATACAGTTGTGCTGTTGCAAACTGCCCTTCACCGTAGCCTATCCGGATCCCTGGGCTAAGTCAGGGCTTGCCGGGCCTTGGCGGAGATCCACTCGCTGATGAACACAGAAACGAAGATCACAAGCAGGATCATGCTCACCTGATTCCAGCGCAGGGTGTTGATGGAAGCATCTAGCTGTAGGCCAATTCCACCGGCACCGACCAATCCAACCACCGTAGACTCTCGCAAATTGATATCCCAACGGTAAATTGTTACCCCGAGGATGTTGGTGATCACCTGCGGCCAAATGGCATAGCTCAGTACCTGGGCACCGCTAGCCCCCGTGGAACGGATCGCTTCTACTGGTTCTTCGTTAATCTCTTCGATGCCTTCATAGATCAGCTTGCCCATAAATCCGACAGAGCGTAGGGCAATGGCTAAGGTTCCGGACAAGACCCCTGGCCCAAGAACAACCACCAGGATCAAAGCCCAAATCAGGGAGTTAACCGAACGGGTGCCGACGATGATGAACAGGGCGATGTAGCGCACCAGCAAATTGGGAGTGGTGTTGCGGGCTGCCAAAAAGGCCACCGGCACCGAAATCACAAAGGAAAGGGCCGTACCCAATGTGGCAATGGTGAGGGTATCCCAAAGGGGGCGCCAAAGCTGTGACATGTAGTCCCAACGGGGCGGTACCCCCCGCGAGAGCATTTCTCTTCCCTGGCGCGGTGCATCCAGCACAAAGCCCCAGGTGGTACGGTCTGCAATGAACTTAGCGCAGGCAAACATCAGTAACAGCAGAGCCAACCAGAAGGCATACTCAAGCAAAGTTTGCTTTTGATTGCGCCACTGCCAGGTCTTGATCCCACTGCTTTCCAGAACAGGCATTATTGCACCCTCTTGCGAATCCAACCAGAACTCAATTCCACCACCATCACCAGAGCGATAATCACAAGGATGATGGCAGAGGCCGTGTCATAGTCGTAGCGACGTAAGGAGGTGTTCAGGGTAGAGCCAATCCCACCGGCACCGACAATCCCCAGAATGGCCGCCTCCCGAATGTTGATGTCGAAACGATACAGAGTCAAGCCGATCATGCGGGGCAACACCTGCGGCACCACCGCGTAGCTGACCATTTGGAGCCAAGAAGCCCCCGTGGAGCGAATCGCCTCCACCTGTACTGCATCAATTTCTTCGATGTCTTCTGCCAAAAGCTTGCTGAAAAAACCCAAACTCCCAAAGGTGAGGGTGAGCACTCCAGCAAAAGGCCCAAAGCCAAACATGACCACAAACAAAATGGCGATGATCACCTCTTGGAAGGTGCGCGACAGGGCAATCAGGCCACGACAAACCAGGTAGACCGGCATTGGCACCAAGTTGCGTGCGGCCCCAAACCCCACCGGAACCGCGACAATAAATCCTGCCACGGTGGAAATGGCGGCCATGGTCACACTTTCCAGCATCCCGGTGACAATCAAGTTGCCGCGGGTGGTGAAATCGGGATGCAAAAAGGCCAACAAGAGACGGCCACTACGCTGCATACCGCGGGCTACCCGGGCTGGATCGAAATTGAGAGTAGAAAGCGCAAAGATCAGGTAAATGACCGCCCCAAGAATCAGTCCCCAGCGAACCCAAGGATTTTTAATCAAAGGTGGTGGCGACCATTGGCGCCCGCTCAGTGTCGTTGCCTGTGCCATGGGTGTGCTCCGCACTACTGACTTCTATTGACTTCTACTGACTTCTGCAAGGGATCCCTTAGTGGGTGGCTACTCCAGCCGAGACGGCTTCGTTTTCTTCGGAGTCTTGGGCTGGGCCAGAAGCATTCCAATCTTCTTCGCCGTAGATTTCGTTTAAGACGCTGGGGGTGAGGCGATTGGGGGGGCCATCATACACCACTTCCCCAAACCGCAAACCGACGATCCGCTGGGCAAACATTTGCGCTAGAGGCACATCGTGAATGTTGATGATCACCGATAGGCCCCGCTCTGAAGCCAGCTCGTTGATCAGGCGCATAATTTGGCGGGAGGTTTTCGGGTCCAAACTGGCGGTCGGTTCATCCACCAATAGCAGCTCTGGGTTTTGCAGGAGAGCCCGGGCGATTCCCACCCGTTGCCGTTGCCCCCCAGACAAAGCATCTGCCCGCTTATCGGGAAAGTCCGACAATCCCACTCGATCCAGTAAGCGGAAGGCTTCGTCGATGGTGGCTTGGGGAAACTTGCGGAACCAGCTTTGCCAAAAATTGACGTAGCCCAACTGACCCGAAAGAACATTTTCCATCACGGTCAGGCGCTCCACGAGGGCATATTCCTGAAAGATCATGCCGATTTTGCGTCGTGCTTGCCGCAACTCCCGGGTGTTCAAGCGAGTGAGGTCGATTCCATTGAGCCAAATGCTGCCACTGGTCGGCTCCACCAAGCGGTTGATGCAACGGAGCAGCGTACTTTTCCCAGCACCCGAAGGACCAATCAAGGCCATCACCTGCCCATCGGGAACTTCTAAGGTCACCCCTTTCAGGGCCATATCGCCTGTGGGGTAACGTTTGCTGAGGGAGTCGATACGTAGCATCTTGATAACCTACTTGAAGTGGACATTTGCAATTGCGGGCCTTCTAGAACCAGATGTTTGCAATCTTGAGAGAATTTTGAAATCAGAAGGGATCCCCTATGGCTTGCCCTGAACAAGGGATCCCGATTCTGTTCAGCCCACCTATTGGGGAGGGGCATTTTCTTGAATCAGCCGGATCACTTCCCAATCTTCCTTGTAGGTGATGGGAGCAAAGGAAGCTCGGTCAAAGGCTTCTGCCAACTTAGTGCCTGCAAAGTCAAAGGTATAGAAGGCCTCGCGGATTTTCTCCTGCAGCTGTGGATCCAAATTGTGAGCATAGCCAAATGGGCCGCTGGGGAAAGTAGCCGATTTGTAGAGGGTACGAAACTGATCGCACTGCACTTGTCCGGCGATGCACATGCGGTTGAGCACATCGTTGGCAATGGGGGCCGCATCGTAGTCTCCGTTGAACACACCCAAAATGGAGTTTTCGTGCCCCCCAGAGAAATTGGCTTCGTAGTCCACACCGTCCTTAAAGCCAGTTTCCGCCTCGATCAAAATACGGGCGCTGATGTAGCCGGAATTGGAGGAGGGCTGGGTGAAAGCAATGCGGCGGCCTTTGATGTCTTCTAGTTTTTCCAAGTCACTATCGATGCGAGTGATCACTTCCATTTCGTAGCCAAAGCTACCATCTTCCTTGGCAAAAACGGCGAAAGGCACATAGCCTGCTTGGTTCACAGCGCGGGGGGTACAGCCGGTGCAGGTGCCCATGATGTGTAAACGTCCGGCCCGCAGTGCCTCGGTTTGGGCGGCCTCGGAATCAACTGGCACAAATTGCACATCTTTACCGGTCACTTGCTTGAGGTAGTCGGTAAATTCCTGCCAGGTTTCTGAATAAACGGCGGGATCCTCGGAAGAAGTGTAGGAGATGAGCAAAGTGTCAGGATTGACAATTTGAGCGGGATCCGTCGGAGTATCCGCCACCAGATCCCCATCGGCATCACAATAGCGCTCATCCATGCCTGCCGGACGAGGGCAAGATTGAGCTTGAGCAGATTGATAACCCACTAGCACAGCAACCAAACCAGCCAGGGCAAGGCTTTTGGATAACAGACGAGCCACAGAGCAAAACGCCAACATTGCAAAAACCCCCGAATGCAAGATGAAGCAAACCGTTATCAGCTAAAAAACACAAAAGTGGGCGAGAAGATCCAGCTAATCAAGAGACTTGATGTGAATTCATAAGCTACAGAATCCAAAGAAGAGCTGCAAAACTCACGTCGCCTAACGAAACTTAATAATATAGTAGCGCTGTTTGACCCCTGTAGAGTTAAGACAGGTTTAATAGGAAGTTAAGAGTGGGTTATCACATACTCGTCGAGATGGGGTATGGACGGAACCAGCCAGTGCGATTTCTCTAGATTCAGCTCTAGATTCAGAACTATGTAAATCAGGGATCCTCTCTGGGCAGGGGATCCCTGAGGACTGCCTAAAGCGTATATTCCACGCCCTCTTCTTCCTGAATGCGACGGATGATCTCCCAGTTTTCTTGATAAGTAATCGGTGCAAAAGCTACCCGGTTAAAAGCTTGTCGCATGGCTGTGCCCTCAAACTCAAAAGTAAAGAAGGCTTCTCGGATCCTTTCTGCCAGCTCAGGGTGGAGATTGTGGGCATGGCCGAAAGAGCCGCTGGGGAAGGTCTCCGATTTGTAGAGGCTGCGGAACTGGCTACAATCCACTTGCTCGTTGAGGCACATGCGATTAAGCACATCGTTGGCAATGGGGGCGGCATCGTAGTCTTCGTTGAACACACCCAAAATGGAGTTTTGGTGGCTGCCAGAAAACTCGGCGATGTAGTCTCCTGCCTCATCATCCAAGCCTGTCTCTTGTTTGATCAAAATGCGAGCACTGATATAACCGGAGTTGGAGGAAGGATGGGTAAAAGCTACACGACGACCGGCAATATCATCGAGGGCTTGAATATCGCTATTCACATGAGTGATCACTTCCATCTCGTAGCCGATGGATCCATCTTCTTGTTGGAAAATGGCAAAGGGCACAAAGCCGGCAACATTCACGGCTACAGGAGTACAGCCTGTGCAGGTACCCATAATGTGTAGACGTCCAGCGCGCATTGCCTCGTACTGAGCAGCCTGAGAATCGGCAGGGACAAATTGCACCCGTCTACCGGTGACTTCCTCTAAGTGAGCGGTGAATTCAGCCCAGGTATTGGCATAGACAGCTGGCTCTTCTGAGGAGGTATAAGACACCAACAGCACTTCCGGATCTACCCACTCCGAGGGATCCTCCGGCAAATCGGCAACCAGATCCCCCACCCGATCACAGTAGCGGGCATCCATTTGAGGAGGGCGGGGACAGTCTAGACGAGCCTGAGAAAGGCTGCTGCCCAACCCCAAGGTGACAGCTCCCGCCAATCCAGCTCCCATCACCAGCTTTCCCAACGGGATCCGAGTTCCAAAAGAAGATAGTGTCATCATGAATAAAAGCTCCCAACTATGGCAATCAACAAGAGCATCTGACGAACCCAGAAGAGGTAAAAATTCCTCCTCTAGGCCCTAGAAGTCTTGCCTGAAAAGCAAAAACCATCTCAAATTCATTGAGATGGTTCATTCATTTGTATTTATGTCATATTACAGTTAATAAATTTTTAAGAAGAGTCTAGGATCTCGTTAAGGTTGCTCCATTAGCGCCCGCCAATCACAGCGATGTAGTTGGTCACCCATTCGTAGTAGGGCACGCAATCCATACGTCCATCGCCACAATCGGCCACAGGAGTTTTCCAGAAGAAGATGCGCTCAAAATTGTCGATGCCATTGGTCTTGCATCCCTCTGGCCCCAGCAGCTCGCTGGCCTGACAAGCGGCGGGCACCACCGGCACCGAGCCAAACCAAGCCGCCAGATCCCCCTGCACCTTCGGGTTCAGAGAATGTTCCATCCACAGGTAGGCACAGTTGGGGTGTTTGGCGGTAGCGCTGAGCATGGTGGTATCTGCCCAGCCGGTGGCTCCCTCTTCCGGTATCACACTGGCGACAGGTTGACCTTCGGATCGCAACAGATTGACCTGGAAGGGCCAAGAGCTGGAGGCCACTACCCCTTCGTTGACAAAGTCATCCACCTGCACCGCCGCATCGTGCCAGTAGCGTCCAACCAGTTGCCGCTGCTGTCGCAATAGAGCTAGAGCAGCATTGAACTGTTCGCGGGTCAGCTCGTAGGGATCCGTGATGCCCAATTCTGGGCGGTGGGCCTTCAGGTAGAGGGCGGCATCGGCAATGTAGATGGAGCCATCGTAGGCTTGGATGCGGCCCTTGTTGGATTTGCCGTCTGGCAGGATTTTTTCTTCAAACACCACATCCCAACTGGTGGGGGGTTCCGGGAAAACCTTTGTGTTGTACATCAACACGTTGGATCCCCATTGATAGGGCACGCCGTAATGCTTGCCATCCACGGTATGCCAGGGAGCATCCCGCAGGCGCGGGTCGATGGTCTCCCAACTGGGGATCAGGCGGGGGTTAATCTGCTGTACCCGTTCCCCTTTGATCAGGCGTAGGGTGGCATCGCCGGAGGCCGTCACCAGATCAAAGCCGCCCTCATTCATCAGGGCTACCATCTCATCGGAGGTTGCCGCCACCTTAACGCTGACTTGGCAGCCGGTTTCTTTCTCAAACTCGGTCACCCAGTCATAGGCGGGATCCGTTTCTCCCCGTTCGATATAGCCTGCCCAGGCCACAATCGAGACCGCCCCCTCTGGGCGGCCCAAGCGATACAGGGGCCCGCGAGCAGCATGGGCGGAATGGGAGGTCAGCAGCAGCGTGAGCAAGGCCAAGCCCAATGAGAGCAGAAGAGTTAGCCAGAGGCGAAACAGAATAGACCCCAGCTTCTTGGCCTGTAGGGGAATGAAGGGGTTCAGGTTGGCCATCACAGGCTTCTCCCAGGCAACAACTGCGCTGGCATCAAGGGTAGATCATTCCTCGAAGAGATCCCGCTACATTGAAAACAATCTCGACAACTCTCTATTCGACTCCACAGTTCTGGATCCCCCTCAATGGTTTCACTGTTGCCCAAGGATGGGATTCCGTCTCGCTCAAGCGACCAGCAGGGCGGGGTCAAAGCAATGGCACCGCAGGGAATCAAATGCCCTCTAGGCTGACGTTGAGAAAGCGGGCGATCTCGGCTGCTTGGTTTTCGATCTCCATCAGGGGGGGAGGCTGGCCCACTCCGGTGAGGGGGATGTCACCGCGTCCTTTCACCCGCAAGTAAATGGCTCGGCGGGGGTTAAGCCCCTCTCTCAGCTCCACCCGCAGGCTCTGCACCTCGGCAAAGTCATACTCCAGGCGGACTTCACGGTTTTTGCCCGGAAAGCCTCGCCGTACCAGAGTTATCTTCTGCGTGCGCCGGTCGAACTCGTTGTAGCCGCCCCCCAGGTTCCAATACAAACTCAACCATTGGTACAGTCCCGCCAGGGATCCCAGCACCCCGTAAAAGAGCATGGCAATGCCTTGGGGAATAAACACCAGGCTGGCGGGATCGGAAAAGGGGAGCAAATTGCGGTGGAGATAGCTGGAAAGGCCAGCCAAGGTAAAGCCCAGCCCTCCCCCCGTCAGCGCCACCGCCCAAAAGTACACGCTGGGCCGCCGCGACCCAATCACGGTGTAGCGCAGCAAATCGGCAGAACGGATTTCAGGAACAATGGCGGACACAGTTGGGATCCCTGCGGGTTTTCCAAGGTTGGCTTCTCTCATTTTATTAGGTGGCAAGGGCTCTCCCCGGCAGAGGGGCGCTCAGGGGACTGTCAAGAGCTAGAGCCGCCTGGGGAATGGGGGCGGAAGTCCTCTGCGCTGTACAGCCCCTCTCCCGAAGGGAGTTAGGGATAGTTTTTATTGTTATGGCTCCTTTTGCTCCTTGTAAGAGCCGTAGCAGGGATCCCTGCTGGAGCTCTGAGGTGTTCCATCTGCTGATAAAACCTGGACAGTATACGCCGATGGGATCCTCGCTCACTTCAGGGTTAGGGCTTACCCGGCGTGACGATCCTACCCTCTCCTGGGGCGACTTCCGGGGGGTTGGGTCGGGTCTGCCCAGGGGGCTCATCAACGGCATCCGAGGGAGAGGCAGGGGTGGGATCCGGCTCAGGAGAGGCCGTTTGTTGCGGTTCTGCGGCAGGGGGAGAAGGCTGAGGCTCAGGGGTTGGGTCTGGCAGGGCTGGCGGCTGGGGTAGGGCGTCTTGGGCTGTTCGTTCCCCAAAAGCCGATAAGGCAATGGCAGCTTCCCCGCGGCTGACCGGCTCGAAGGGGTTGAAGGTGCGGATGGGGCCAAAGGTGCGCAGCACGGTGGAGGCATTCTCCAGACTGCGATCCGCTACCAGAGCAGGAACAACCTCAGGAGGAATTTGCGCCGCATCGGTAAACCCCCAGCGCTCCTCCAGCTCTGCTCGGGATCCCTTGATCTGGCCGGGAGGTAAGTCCAGGGGCACCTTCATGCGGATTAACTCCGCCCGGGACAGCAGGCTGTTGGGGCGAAACTCTCGATTGGCATCTCCGGCAATTATGCCGGCAGCTCCCAGGGCTTGAATGTAGCGAAAGTTGGGATCCTCTTCCGGCACATCCAAAAAGAGGGGGCGTTCCGAGGGGGATCCCAGGCGGATCTGCCGACTGGGCTCGTCGGCGTGGATGGCGTTGTTGGCCAGCACCAGCCAACGGGCAAATTCTCCGCGACGAACGCTGCGCTGCGGCTGAAATTCGCTGCCGGGGATATCGGCAAAAACTCCCAACCGATCTAGGTATCCCACCGAACGGGCCACCAGAGATCCGGGCTCCAAGTCTGTAAAGCGGCTGCTGTCCGGGCTGGGCAGAGGTGAAGAGGGGGCGGGAGCAGTGGGGATCGAGATAGAGGGTGGGATGGATCCCGGCAAAGGTTGAGGCGAGGGAGATGCCGGCAGCTCAGGTTGGGCTGTGGGCAGACCTACTGGGCGTACAGCGCGCTCTAGCTGTTCTCCCCACTCGGTTCCCTGACAGGCCGACAACAGCCAGAGCAGCGGAATAAGGCTGCCGAGCTTGAGCCAGGGGCCAGGCCGCATAGGTTTAGACTGATGATGCACCGCTCTACCTTTCTCTATTGGTCTCTATTGAGCCCATTTGCGGCTAAACTCCTCCAGCACGTCCAGCAGGTTAAGCAGGCTTTGCATCGGCAGGAGATCGGCCAGGGGCAATTCTTTGCGCCCACCCCCCACTTTCACCGGGATCCCTTGCAAGATCTCTGTGACGGCGTCCTCATCCACCTTGCCTGCCATCACCTGGGGTGCCAGTCGCTCCGCCAAAAGGGTATGCAGGTGGGCATCGCGCAGGTAAAGATGCCAGCGGGCCACATCGATGTAAACTTCTTTACCAATGGCAGCGGCCAATTGCTCAATGTCTGGGTTGCTGGGCACTTTGGCCATCCCTCAGCTCCGTTGGTGGTTGCGTCTGCCCCTCCCTCAGATCATAACCCGAACCCAAGGACTCCTCAGGGAGGGCTGGCAGCAGAGCGATTGGGTAGAGGTAGGGCGAAGTTCTCTTGCAGCTGCCGCAGCATCAACAGGTGTTCCAGAGCTAGGCGATCCCGTTCTGTCCGCAACTGGCTCAGTTGGGCCTGAATTTGGCGGATATCGGCCTCGTTGGAGTCCCAGGTTTGCAAAAGGCGGTAGAGGCGCTCTTGTTGGTCGGCAATTTGCCGGTTTAGGCGGGCTAGGCGGCGGCTGAACTCCACATCCATTTCCTCTGCCAGCTCGGAATCCGGCAGCAGGGCCAGGCGATCCCAATGGATGCCCAGGTCGGCCAAGCTTGGCGGGGACGGATCCAACTCCTTGAGGAGGGGGAAATCCGGAAAAAGCAATGGATCTGTTTGATCGGGGGCGGGGGGTTGAGAGCGAGCCACCGGAGGGGTGAGACGGGATCCGGGTGAAGGCAGGTTCGTGGGTTGGGGGGCAGGCTCCTGTCCACTGGGAGAGGAGTGCAACTGCTTCGGACTCCGTCCCGCCGGCGCGGACGGCGTTGCCAGATGGCTACTGCTGGGATCTGCCTGGGCCGACAGGGATCCCAGACTGCATAGCCAAAGGCAGACTCCTAGCCCACAAGCCCAGCGAACTGCTTTTTCCACCCTGCGCTCCTCAGTCTTTCTCAAGCCTGCTCAGGTCATTCCCAGCCCACCTCGGCCCTGGTCGCGTTGGCGGGGCGAGATCCACGGTCGGGCATTGCCTCAAACAAAATCGAGTAGGCATCTTGCTTTTGCCCCGGCTCGAAAAGATAGCGTTGGGCAACACGAGCAGAGGCAGGCACGATGGCCACACGCACCGGCGGATCTTCCAGCGATACCAAAGGCTGGGGATGAGACCAACGCCATCCCGCCCAGCCCGCCCCTGCCAAGGCCACTACAGCCGCTGCCACCCGTCCCCAAGGGGTGCCCTTGCGTCGCCGCCAGCCCAGGTCGAGCATTGGCCTCCGATCCAGCTCATCGAACACACGGCTAATCAACAGCTCCGTCTGGATGGGATCCAAGGTGGGGGCCTTGAGGTTGGCCAAACCGGCCTGTAAAGCTGCCAGTTGGCTGTACAGTTGCCGCGCTTGGGGATCGCTGGCCAGCCAATCTTCCACCTGCCGCGCCTCTTGAGACGACAATTCCCCATCCAAGTAGGCGCTCAACTGTTCAAAGCGCTCATCCACCACCGGCAGCTCTTGCTGGGGATCCCTGGGGTCGGGGTTGGGGTTGCCGCGAACCATGGTCATTCACCATTAAGGTAGGGTTTTAGGGTGGATTGTAGGCGGGCGCGGGCGCGCGCAATGCGAGACTTAACAGTGCCCAAAGACACCCCTGTGATCTCGGCAATTTCCTCATAAGCCATTCCCTGAATTTCCCGCAGCAGGATTGTCTGGCGAAAGGCCTGCGGCAAGTCGCGGACGGCTTGGTGCAATCGCTCGTAGAACTCGCAGGTGGCGAGGTGCTCATGGGGACTGGGGCTCTCGCTGGGCAGCTCCCATTCCATCTCGCTATCCCGCATCTGAATCGGCGCATCCAGAGAAAGGGGCTGCTGCTGTCGTTTGCGCTTGCGCAGCTCGTCGTAAAACAGGTTGGTGGCGATCCGCCCCAGCCAGCTGCGAAATTTCGCCGGCTCCTGTAGGCGTTTCAGGTGGCGGTAGGCCCGGATCCAAACTTCCTGGGCCAAGTCATGCCGGTCCTGCCAGTCCGGGGCAAGATGATAGAGCACCTTGTCCACATGGGCCTGATGGCGACGCATCAACTCGGCAAAAGCCTCCCGATGGGGCTGGGATCCCTGCTGACAGATCAGCACCAGATCCACATCAGCGAGCTTTTCGGGCCGCACAGGCACGTTCTTCACCAAGACGGACCAGCGCTGGCCACTGATGTCGCTGAGGGCAGCATCCATAGGCATCCATAGGTTGTAACAACAGCAACAGCGGAGGGATCCCCTCCCAGACAGAACCTCTGTTGCCCAGACGAAATGGCAGAGTTTGGGTTCCCCCCACCCTCAACCGCAGGGTAGCTCTAGAGGCTCTGAGGGCCATACCGGCAAGACCACCTCCTCATTGGATCTTGGCGCACATGGCAGGACGGTGGACACAGGAGCACTTTTGCAGGATAGCTCTTGAGTTGATAACTGGGCTACAGTGGGCTTGCGGTATGGTAAAACCCCGACCCGGCATGACTTCCGATGCTCCTGTTGCCGTCCTCTCCGAGCTCAAGGCGGTGCCCATGTTGGCCGAACTTTCGGCGACGTCCTTGCAATGGTTGGGATCCCAGGTCAAGCTGCGGGATATCCCGGCGGGACAGGTCCTCTTCATGCAAGATGCCTGGGGCAGCGTAGTTTATCTGATCCTCGCCGGCTGGGCTAAGGTGCGGCGGGCTTTGCGGGCGCAAGACAGCACCAAAACCCTTGCCTTGCTGGGGCCGGGCGCTTGGGTGGGGGAAATGGCGGTACTGGACGAAGCTCCCCGCTCGCGAGATGTGCTGGCCCTAACCCCGCTGCGGGTGGCCGGGATCCCGGCGGCAACCTTCAAAGCACTGATGCTGCAGGAGCCGCAACTGTGCTACCAACTGGCCTGCAGCCTCTCCCGTCGCCTGCGCCTGGCCAACTTGCAGGCGGATCTCGACCAGCAGAGCCCCCCAGTGCGGGTGGTGCATACACTGGTGCAACTGGCGGAAGCTTTTGGCGAGAAGACCGCCCAGGGGATGCGCATTGTCTACCCTCCCCCCCAGGATTTGGCCGATATCAGCCAAGTTAGCCGGGAGACAGCCCTGGCGGTACTGAGCCGTCTGCAGCAGCAGGGGGTTATTCAGCCGCTGCCGGAGCAACAGTCTTTGCTGCTGATCCGGTACGCCAAACTGCTGGAGGCCACCCGTCTGCTTTAGATATTGAAGATATTGACCCATGTCTCCCCAACCGATTTCTCCCCATCCAGGACAAGAATCTGTCTGGGACTATCCGCGCCCACCTCGTCTGGAGCCCACCACAGAACTGGTGGAAGTTCTCTTCAATGGCGAGCTCATTGCCCAAAGCCGCCGTTGCTACCGCGTCCTGGAAACCAGCCACCCGCCTACCTACTACATTCCTCCCACCGACGTTCGACTGCAGTATCTCCGCCCCAGCTCTCGCACCTCTTTCTGTGAGTTCAAAGGGGCTGCCTGCTACTGGACAGTTCAGGTCGGATCCCAAACAGCCGTAGATGCCGCCTGGAGCTATCCGGATCCCAGCCCGGCGTTTTTGCCCATCCGCGACTACCTTGCCTTTTATCCAGGCCGTGTGCAGGAGTGCCGGGTAGGTGGAGAACGAGTCCGGCCTCAACCCGGAGATTTCTACGGCGGTTGGATCACCTCAAAGGTCGTAGGCCCTTTCAAAGGAGAGCCGGGTAGCTGGAACTGGTAGGGGCGGAGCAGCGATTCCCGAGGGGGGATCCCTTTTACCCACGAAAAGGACTACAGTTAAGTCGATGCGGGTAAGTTGTCCAAGGACTCCGTCCCGCTGGCACGAACAGGAGAGCGCGGACAAAAACCATGACGGTGCGGGTGCCCCTCGACTATTATCGGGTTTTGATGCTGTCGGCACGGGCAGATGAGCATCAGATTGAACAGGCATACCGGGAGCGGATCGATCTCAAGCCGGGCGAGCGCTCCTGGCTGTCGGGGTTCTCGCCACAGGCTGTGGAAGCTCGCGCCCAGATGATCCAAGAGGCGGCTTCTGTGCTGCTGAACCCTGAGGCACGACGAAACTACGACGAACACCTCATGCCAACGGATCCCACCTTGACGGTGGAGGAGGCGCACCTACCGGGAGTGCTGTGCTTGTATTGCGAAGCCGGAGAGTACCAGGCTGCGTTGGACTTGGCTCAACACCTGTTGGAGCAGGGCCACCCTGCTCGTTCCGATGCCATTTTGGCGCGGGCCATCGCTCGTCTGGAACTGGGTCGAGAAGCCTGGCAACAGGGATCCTATGAAGAGGCGGCGCGTTCCCTACAGGCGGGCTTGGCGGAGCTGGAGGAGTATCAGGCCTTTCCGCAGATGCAAGCGGAGATCCGCATCGATTTGGGCAAGCTGCGTCCCTATCGCATTTTGCAACTCCTCAGCCAAAGTGCTCCCGCCCAAGCTGGAAGACACACCGCTGATGGGAACGGGGAGCGACAGCAGGGACTGGCTCTCCTCAAAGCCATGCTGGACGAACGGGGCGGCATCGAGGGGATGGGGCAAGATGGCTCTGGCCTCAGCACCGAAGATTTCCTGCGCTTTATCCAACGGGTACGTCGCCACCTCACCCTCAAAGAACAGCAGGAGTTGTTCGAGCGGGAGGCTGAGCGTCCCTCGATGGTGGCCGCCTACTTGGCCGTGCAGGTGTTGCTGGCGGCAGGTTATCTGGAAAACCGCCCGGCTCTGGTGCGGCGTGCTCGCGGCTACCTGGCTCGTCTGGCGCAGCGGCAGGATGTGCATCTGGAGCAGGCCATCTGTAGTCTGTTGCTGGGGCAGACCGAAGACGCGCTCGCCCATCTGCGCTCCACCCAAGAAGTAGAGGCCTTGCAGTTTATCGAAGAACACTCCGCCGGTTCTCCCGACCATCTGCCGGGTCTGTGCCGCTTCACAGAAAAATGGTTTCAGGAGGAGGTGTTCCCGGAATTTCGCGGTCTGGAAGCCGCCCAAGTGACGTTGCAAGCCTACTTCGACAACCCCCAAGTACAAGCTTACCTGGACGAAATGCCCAGCCGCGAAGACCCGCCGGCAGGGATGCTCTCTCCCAGTGCTCCGCACCGCTGTCGCGAACAAGTCCCCCATCCCCCACCTCATTTGCCTGCCGTGGTGGGTCCTGAGCCAACCCAGGAATTGTATCGCCCACCCGCCCCTTGGCAACAGGGGGTGCCAGAACCCCCGCGCCTCTCGGATTTGCCCTCTTACCGCAGCACCCCCAAAGCAGGCGTCTCTGCTCTTGCGGATGAGAGTTCTAGTGCTCCGCACCGCTGTCGCGAACGCGCCCAAGACCGTTCCCCTCAGCGGGAGGGAGCTGGCGCGATCGGTTTGCAGGAAGTGGAACGTTACCGCCGCAGCCGCTTGGGATCCCGTAAGCGTCCTGCCCTTCCCGCCGTGGGCTTCGCACCGCTGACGCGAGTGGCCGGGGTGGTCGGTGTGGGCATTCTCTCCCTGCTGGTCATCTGGCAAATGCTGCGGGGCCTCTTCACGCCGCCGCCGGCACCACCGCTGGAGCAACCCCAGGTGCAAATTGAGCAGCCGCCGGTTGACATATCGCTACGCGACGCCTCCGCGAACGACAATCCCGGCCAGACAGAACCCGCTCCCCCGCCTGAGCTAACTGGCCCTCTGGCGGAGTGGCAAGGAGTACAACAGGTGCGGGTGGTCTCCAACGATGGCCTCAACATTCGCCAGCAACCCAGCCTGACGGGAGCCATTGTCGGGACAGCCCCACGCCAAGCCCTGCTGCGGGTGGTGGAGGTGCAGGCTGGGGAGGGACAGGTGCCCGTCTGGCTGCGCATTGAGCGAGATGGCGCGCCCGGGGGATGGGTCGCCGCCCAGTCGGGCTCCACCCGTCTGGTGGAACGGCTCTAGCTCTGATACATTTACGCTGAACACTGCTGAACATCACTGTTCAACTATGCAGCGATAGCATTCTGTTTGTTTCCAAACAGAATGGCGGTATCCCGCAAAGCTTTGAGTAGAATACCCAAAGCGCAGTTTCCGTGTCGTCTTACTACCAATTTTCTGCTTTGCTTTGGCTACCATGTTGGCAGACTCGAAAGTAAACAGAAAGATCAACTGGTAGTAATCCGTACTGAACATATTATACATTATTTTCAGTATAGTTGAGCTTATTATTGACTAGAGTCATGCTCCCTTGCTGCCAGCTGTTATTGCTCCGCAACGCTGCTGCGACCGCGCTACGGGGACGGAGTTCTCGGTCCCGCCCTTTTAAGGGGTATAGTCTGCTTCCTTCTCAACTGTTGTGGATATTCTGCGCAATGCCCCGCTGGGGATTTATCTGGAAGAGCCTCGCACCTGGCTACATTGCCTGGATCCGCGGGTTAAGCTGGCCTGGCTGCTCAGCTTTCTCCTCAGCCCCATTTTGGCCGGCAATGGTTGGCGCTTGGCCGTGGTGGTGGCTCTTCTGCTGCTAACTGTGGCGGCCCGTCTGCCGCGCCGGGTTTGGTCGGGCCAACTCTCCCTGGTGCTGGCCCTGAGCCTGCTCACCTTTGGGATCACCAGCTTGGCGCCGGATGGATTGGGGGTTTTTCCCCAACCGCAACGGCAGGATATGCAGGTGGTGGGCTATGGGCTGACCGGGATCCCCGCTGTTCCCGTTAGCGGTGCAGGGCACTTCGACTTGGCCGTAGAACAGGGATCCCCAGACCGTGCCTGGCGGGCGCAAACCCGTGCCTGGCAAACTCCTTATCGCTACCGCCTGGTTCAGTTTTCCCTATTGGGACGAACCTTTCAGGTCTCCCGCCGTTCTCTATCGGTGGCGCTGCGGCTGGGCACCCTCATTTTTACGTTGCTCTACGCTACCCATTTGTTTCTGTTGACCACGGCCCCCGAAGAAATTGCCGAGGGGATCGGCCAATGGTTGCAGCCTCTCAAGCGTTGGAGATGGCCGATTGCCGAAGTAATTCTCACCCTCACCTTGGCGCTGCGCTTTCTGCCTTTGGTGATGGAAGAGGTGCAAAACTTGGCGCGGGCGGTGCGAACTCGGGATGTGCGCTGGGGATCCCTGAGTTTCCGGGGCGGGATGCAAACCCTGCTGGCCTTGGTGGAGCGCTTTTTTGAAAACTTGCTCCTGCGTGCCGAACAGACGGCTATGGCAATGCAGGCCCGTGGGCTGACCGGCCCAGACCATCCCCTGCGCTGGCACCGCCTACAACTGCGGCGGCTGGATCGCGGCCTACTGGCTCTACTGCCCCTGTTTTGGCTGCTCAGAACCTTGTCCCCCTAAGGTGACCGGCAACACAGCTTTTTCCTACCCAGGGGGATGGGGCTCGTCGCTGCCCATCGGCAGGAGCAGCCGAGAGACACAACGCCCATCGGAAGAGAGGTAAAAGGAGAGCTGGCCCCCCATCCGCTGCACCACCCGTTGACACAGGCTGAGTTCCAGACCAGGACTCACCGATAGAGGCGACTTGAGCAGAGGATCTGCGTAGATCACCTGCTCTGGCCCCAACTGAAGGGCGGCCATCAGGTGAGGGTCGAAGCTGCCCTGATCCACCACCAGCAGCTCTGCATACCCAAAGTGCTCCGCACCGCTGTCGCGAACGCTGGCTTGGCTCCACAGATCCAGCCGCCCCCCTTCCGGGCTGCGCAAAATAGCGGCTGTCAACACCTCCCAGAGCACCATCTCCAGTCGTTCGGGATCCCCCTGGATGGTAAGGCTCATGTCCCCATGGGCCCGCGGCCACAGCTTGCGTTTTTGGGTCAGGGCCTCCACTCGGCGTAGGCTTTTGCGCACCAAGGTTGCCAAGGGCACCGACCGCGACTGCGGCTGCACCTGCCAAGTTTCCGACTGCAACAACGGCCTTGTGGAGACGGTCAGATCCCGCAGCCCTCTGCCAATTTCCACTACTTTTTGCCAGCGGGTGGCTTCGTCTCCGGGGATCTCCGGCACCTGACCCAGGCGGTGCAGGCTGTCCAGAAGGGCATTCTGCATATCCAGCAGGCGGCGGTGCTTGTACCAGTTCAACTCCCTGAGCACCTCCTGCCGCTCTTGCAAAGTTTGCATCCAGAGCAAGCGCCGCAGCGTCCAGCCGCAGGTCTGGGCGATCAGCATCACAGCCGCCCGCTCGTCGGGATCCCAAACCTTGCCCGCTTCTGCCCCCAAGATCAAAACTCCCAAAGCTCCCGCCTGCGAGGAGTTTGTCTCCCCCAGCGCCACCAGCAGCCAGGATCCCAGGCCGGCAGCAAAGTGCTCCGCACCGCTGACGCGACTGAGCCAAGTGCGGCTGGCAGGGGGGATCTGCTCCTGGGTGAGCGGCAGAGGTTCTGCCGACTGCAGCGCGTAGGCCAGTAGGGGATCTTGCAGGTCGATCTCGGTGGAGCCGGTCTCCGTCCCGGCAGCGGTAGTAAAAGGCCCCTGGAGCTGAGCCCGGCTTTCCCCCGGCTGCCAACTGACCACCAGCGCCAGAGGGATCCCCAGCAATTGGGCCGTCTGTCGGACGGTGGTGGTGTACAGATCTGACAAGGTGGCCGAGTTTTGCAAGGTTAAACAAGTGGTGATCAGGCCCTTGAGCAACTGCTCTTGTCGTTGCCGGCGTTGTTCTGACCGAATTTGCCGCAGGATCACCCCCACCTGTTGGGCGATCCCCCGCAGCAGTTGCCGCTCTTCCCGGCTCCAGGTCCGTAGCTGGGGATGCAACACCAAGAGCAGCCCTTCCACAGGTGTGGTGGCGGTACCGCCGACCCCGGTGTGGGTCAGCATCAAGGAACGAACCCCTGCCAGTTCCTGCCGCCAAGAGAGCAGGCGCAGATCTTGGTCGTAGTTTTCTGCCACGACCACCTCGCTGCGCATGAGATCCTGCCAGTCCTGGTCGCTCAGAGGGCTGAGCTGCTGTGGCAAAGTCTGCTTGCCTTCCCTGCGGTACTCGTAGAAGAGGCGGGGGATGGGGCTGTCGGGATCCACCGTCAACACGGCCACTGCACCGACTTTCAGGCGCTGGGCCAGGCCGACAACGGCTTGCTGGAGAGCCTGTTGCAGCTCCGCCGGGTTGTAAAGCGAGCGGCCCACCTGTTGCACAAACTCTTGGTCATCGGCCAACTGGCGAATGCGGCGATCCAGATTTTCTAGGGGGGCAGCCAAGGCCAACCCATTGGCGGCAGCAGCTACCAACTGTCGCTCAGCGGCTTGCCAGGTACGGGGCACATCCGATTGCACCCAGATGAACCCCAGCAGATCCTTTTCCAGCAAAATCGGGGCCGCCAAAACGGCCTGGGCCCGCAACTGCTGCATCAGCTTGGGGGGAACCTCAGAGCGAGTCGTCCCTGTGCCGCCCACCACCACCTGGCCATCGGCGAGGGTGTAGTACATGTCCCCCAATTCCCGCAGCGAAAGGCTGACCTCCCCTGTTGGCCCTGCTCCGACTTTAGCCCCTTTGGGAACAGGGGGCTGAGAGGACTCCGTCCCCCCGCTGTTGCCAACAGCTTTGGGGGCGCTTCCATGGGGGACGAACTGCCCCTGGCTGCGCTCGTGCCAATACACCTGAATGTGGACAGCGCCCAGAAAAGACTGTAACTCCTGCCTCACCAGGCTGACCCGTTCCTGCAGGGATCCCACCTGGCGCATCGCCGTTCCCAACCTCAGGAGTGGATCCTCAAGGCGCTTTTCGGTCTGCTGCTGCCAAGCGTTTTCCAACTCCTGCAGAGAGGCTGCCAACTGCCCCAGCAAAATTCCCAAGAGAGCCTTTTCGTCCTCATGGGTGGTAACCCCCCACATTTGGGATCCCAGCATCAGGATCCCCAAGCAGCGCCGCCGTCCTACTGCCGTTCGCGACAGCGGGCCGTAGGCCGAGAAGGGATAAATGAAACAGCCCTGGATCCCGCCCAGTCGCCTGGCCTCCCGCTGCCAAATGCCCATGCGCGGCTCCTGAGAGAGGTCGGGCAGGCTGATCGGTCGCTGCTCGATCACCACCTGCTCCAGGATCTCCCCCGGCTGTAGAGGATGCACCGCCCGCAGTAGGGTTTGATCCTCAAGAAGGGTCACTCCCCCCTGACCCACCAACTGGTGATTTGGATAGTCGTAAAAGGCCAGCCAGATCAGCGGCGCCCCAAACGCCGCCTTGACATACTCCAGCGTGAGCTGAACGAGGGTGTTGGCATCGCTCTGCTCCCGCATCTGCTGCAAGGTTGCTTGCAGGGCCACCAGGGGAGATATTGGCCCAGCTCTATCGGAATGAGGGGGAACAGACTGAACCATACCTGTGTGGAGCTATTCTGCGGGTTCCTCTGCAAGTCAATGCCCTCTCAGCCAGATCTCCGTCGGATCTGAGCCTTATTTGTTGCTGGGCAACGCTGAGGCAACAGGTGAGAAGAAGAGAGCCCGGACTTGTTGCTGTTTGGAACAACTTTGGCATACTCTCCGCCCCAAGGGGCAGGGATTCTCGACGTCGGGCCCCATCCTCGACGCAGTGAAAGATTTGGTTTTCATCTCTCACCCAGCCCCAGTGTAGTCTGTCTGCAGCCGTCCTTCATGGCTTCCTAACTTCCCTGGGGTTGGTCGCGGAACGCTTGGAGAGTGTCTCAATCTAGTTTGGAATGACTGTAATTTCAGGAAGGCTTCACCACTGGGATCCCGCGCAGCTTGTGAGTATGGGTCACCAAGCTCTGGACAAAGTGTTGAAAGCGCTGTTGTAGCTTCTCGTCTTTGAGATTGCCTTGCTCGTCAAAAGCGCTCCAAGCCCGACCGATGGCGATCTGCTCGGGGATCACCCAGCCATGCACCCAACGCACAATCAAGCGCATCTGGTTCAGGGTATTGCTGTTGCTCTCGCCGCCCAAAACGCTGATTAACCCAAAGACCTTGCCCTCCAGTTGCTCAAAACTCAACAGATCCAGTGCATTTTTCAGGCTGCCGCTGATGCCGCCGTGGTACTCCGGGCTGGCTAGGATGATCCCATCCGCCCGCTTCATGGTTGCTCTTAGGACTGCCACATCGGGATAATCCGCATAGGACTCCGAGCCATCCACAAAGGGCAACTTCATCTGCCGCAGATCGAGGATGTGCAACGGGATCCCCAACTTCTCAAACTCGCGCCGCGCCACCTCCAGCGCCTGGTACGTTAAGGAATTGGGCCGCAGGCTGCCCCCGATTGCCACGAAACGGGCCTCAGAGGCTTCAGCCATGGTGGTTTGAGGATCGACAGTAAGGGCTTGCAGAGGAGACATGAGCCGGGTTCCTGAGCAGACATTAGTTACGTTGCAAACAATCATAACTCATACCAACTCCGAGTTGTAAAGATTTCTTTAACTTTTCTGCTCCCCAACCCTAATGCATTCGCCGAAGCGTTGCATAAGCGATAACAGCCGGATTCCTATCCAAAACTGGGGATCTGGATACCCTTTAGCAAAGGGATCCGGGGCCAACGGATCACCTGCAGCAGGTTGGAAAAGTCATCCCGCCAGACGGGATCCCCGGCCTGGGGCAAAAGGGGCTGCCAGGGATCCAGTTCCTGCAGGACTCCAGAGTTTTGGGCCAAAGGGCTCCGCCCTGCTGAGGCGGTCGTCGAAGCGTCGCGCGGCGATAACAGCACCCAATGGGAAGGAGCCAGCCCCGCCTGGCGTTGCTCAGGGGAGAGATCCCGGTGGTCTTGGTGCCAAGCGTGAAGCTGCAGGGATCCGGCCAGGCCAGCCAACAGCGGGGCCAGGTCGAGGTGGCGGTTGGTGATGTTGAAGAGCAGCCAGCCGTGGGGCTTGAGCTTGCTCAGGTAGAGGGCCAAAGCCTCTTGCGTGAGCAAATGCACCGGCACTGCGTCAGAGCTGAAGGCGTCCATCACCATCAGGTCATAGCTGCCCTCTGGGATCCCCTTGAGGCTGAGCCGGGCATCGCCGAGGATGACCTGCACCCGCGCCCGCGTCTGGGCCCACCGGAGATAGGAAAAATAGCGGCTCGCCCAATCGACCACGGTGGGATCCAACTCGAAAAACGTCCACTCATCCCCTGGCTCGGCATAGGCGGCCAACGTGCCGATCCCCAGCCCCAACACCGCAATGGCGGGCGTGGGATCCACAGTCTGGGCTCTGAACGCCGCAAACACCTGCCCAACCGGCCCAGACCGAGAAAAATAGGTCAGCGGCTCCAGCGCTTTTTCCGGGTCCAAGTTTTGGCTGCCGTGTAGGGTGGTGCCGTGCAGAAGGCCACGAAAGGATCCCTGCTCAGTTTGGTATTCCACGATCCGGTTGAGGCCGAAGGCGCTGCGCTCGCTGTGGATCACCTGCAGTCCCGGCTGCAGCCAGGGTTGCCCCAGCAGCACAACCAACCCCGCCATTGCTCCCACCCAACCGACCTTGGCCTGCCAGCCAGGGGCTCCGCTCTGCTGCTGTGAACGGCTCTCCCCTGACACCAACAGCGCCAGCACCGCCCAGCCCAACGCCAAACCCACCCCAGCGCCCACCTGCAGCAACGCCTGCGGTTGAAAGTGCAACAGCAGCAAAGGCAGGAGCAGCCCCAGCCCCAGCCACAGGCCCACCCGCCCCCCCTGAGCCCCCAGCACGGCCAGCGACATCCCCAGCAACAGGGGATATTCCAGCACTGTCTCAAACACCTGCGGTGCCAAGAGGGCAGAGAACATTCCCCCTAAGCTCCCCCCCAAAGCCAGCCACAGGTAAAACTGCGTCAACTGCTCCACCGGCGGGCGACGGCAAGCCAACCGGCTGTGGCAGCCCCAGCTCACCAGCCCAAAGGTGGTCAGATGCAGCGGCAAAAGCAAAAAACCGGGCCTCACCCAGCCCAAGACCTGTACCCCCACCGCCCCGCAGGCCAGAAGAGCTGTTGTTCCCAAAACCCACTCATTGGGGTGGATCCCCCCGAAAGCCAGCATGAATGTCAGCAGATAGATCCCCAGGGGGATGGCCCACAACAGGGGCACTGCCGCCACGTCGGTGGTCAACAAGGTGGTGACCGCCACCAACAGGCCCGCCGGCAAAAAAGCCAGACCCGCCCAGCGCCAACGCTCTCGCCAGGAAACAGCCCAATTCCCCAGAGCAGCGCCGGATCCCTGGGAATCTGCCCCGCGTTCTTGTGGCTCCGCAACGCTGTTGCGACTGAGCAGCAGACCCACCCCGCTTAGCAGCACCAGGGCTGCCACCAGCTCGTAGGATCCCGTCCACAGGAGAGTTTGCCCAGCCAAAGACAGACGAGGCTCCAACACCAGCGGGTACCCCAGCAGCCCGCCCAAGCTGCCGGCATTGCTGGCCACATAGAGAAAATAGGGATCCAAAGCCTCCCGTTGCCCCGCGACCCCTCTTGCCGCCAACCCCCGTTGCAGCAACGGCGTCGTCGCCGACAGGAGAAACAGCGGCACTCCAGCTCCCAAAGTCAAGTCTGCCAACAGAGCGAGAGGGGGCCACCATCCTTCCGGTTGGCCGGGGATCCCCAGCTGAAAGGGCAGAAGCCTCAGCCCGACCAGCAGCAAGATCCCGTGGATCAGCACCCCCATCCTGGGATTGAGGCCGCGCCCCAGCCGATCTGCCCACAGGTAGCCCAAAAGCAGGGTGGCCTGAAAAAAGGCCAGGCAGGTATTCCACACCAGGGGGGATCCCCCCCACAGCAGCAGCAGCAACTTGCCCACCAACAACTGTCCCCAGAAGAGGCAAAAAGCGCTACTAAACAAGCTGAGGCCAACTAGCCAAATCAAAGCCGACCCACCGCAAAACCCTCAACTGCCAGTATTCCCCACTTTCTCCCGGAAGCTTGAGATGGGATTCACAGTCATTTCAGGTTAGCTAGACCGCCGAGAAGCCCCGCACTCTATGCGTCAGCATGAGTGCAGAAGTATGTCACGATCGCAACGCTGACGCAAACCCAAACTGCACTCCCAATGTTGCCATACAGCGCTAACGCGAACACAGAGCATCGCTGGCTCTGGCGTAACCAGCCCATTCGCTACCAACAGTCGGGATCCGCAGGCCCAGCCGTGTTGCTCATCCATGGCTTCGGGGCCAGCAGCGACCATTGGCGGAAAAATTTGCCGGAGCTGGGGCAGCACTGTCAGGTGTATGCGGTCGATTTGTTGGGGTTTGGGGGATCCGCCAAGCCCCTGCCGGGATCCCCTTTGCCCTACACCTTTGAGACCTGGGGATCCCTGGTGGCCGATTTTGTGCGGGAGGTGATGGGCCAGCCGGCCTACCTGGTGGGCAACTCGATTGGGGGCATCGTGGCTTTGCAGGCGGCGGTTCTGGATCCAGCCCAGGTTTTAGGGGTAGCGATGTTGGATCCCTCGCTGCGGCTATTGCACGAGCGGAAACGGGGCCAGGTCTCCTGGCTGCGCCGCCAGTTTACCCCTTTGCTGCAATCCCTGCTGGGGTGGCCCCCCTTTGGTCGTTTCTTCTTTGCTCAGGTGGCCCAGGCTAGGGCCATTCGCAATATCCTCCTCCAAGCCTACGGGCGCAAAGAAGCGGTTACCGAGGAGCTGATCCAGCTTTTGCTCAAACCCGCTTTGGAGCCGGGGGCGGCAGAGGTCTTTTTGGCCTTTGTGCGCTACTCTCAGGGGCCTTTGGCAGAAGATCTCTTGCCTCAGATCGTCTGTCCCGTCTTGATCTTGTGGGGGGAAGCGGATCCCTGGGAACCCATTGCTCTGGGGCGGGCCCTGGCAGAGTTTCCTTGCGTGGTGGGGTTCATCCCATTGCCGGGGGTCGGCCATTGCCCCCAGGATGAAGCCCCCGAGCTGGTCAACCCGCTGCTTTTGGATTGGATCCGGGATCCCACCAAAAAACCTGAAAAAGGAGTTCGTTCCGCCGGGATCCCCTCACCCCCCCTGCAAGAGGAGAGCTAGGAAGTGGCGCAGCAGGAGCTTCCCCGTGCTGGGGAATGGCATGGGCTGCCCTTGGAATCCTCGTACCTACGCCCGACCAAGGTGCTCCAGTTGATCCAGGTTGGGGCCCCTCAGCCGGAATGCCTGGCCAAACCCCTGGATGAAGCTACCAGTTTTGGGGACGATCTGACAGAAGTGAAAATCCGCCAAGCCCAGGATCATCTCGGCAATCTCGTACTTGGCGCGGTAGAGGGCTTCAAACCCCTGCGCCTGCGCCTCCTCGCGGCTGAGAAACTGGGCTTCTCCGCTCACCATCACCCGCGGCAGGGCGTGGTTACTGCGGGGATCCCCTGGGGTGGGCGGCTCGTGGATGAGCAGGCTGGCACGGGGATCTGCCCGCAAAGCCTGGGTGTGGCCAGAAAGATCGCTGATGACAATGGCAAAGCGCAAGGGATCCCGCTGCACCACAAAAGGCACCAACGACACCGCCGGGGATCCCTGCTCCAGCACCGCCAAGCTGGCCACCGGCTGGCCATCCAGCAGCATATTTAACTGTTCCAGCACCGACATGGTTGTCCTCCAGTCCCCTTGCTATTATCAGCTCCCCTGTACTGGGACAAGAGCCACAACCCTGCTTACAGGCTGTTCCTGGCCTGGTTGAACTCTGCCCGGCAGCTCGGAACATTGGGCGTCAACAACGTTGTAAATAAAACTTTACAATCCTATGCAAAGCGAGCTACGCTGGTGAAGAAAGCACAAGGAGAACCCTATGACCCGATATCGCTCCGTTGTCGTCGAAGAAGGTGGTCGGCTGAACAACTACGCCATCGAGCCGGAAATGTATGTGGACAGCACCCCCCGCGTGGGCTTCACCGACTATGCAGAGCGCTTGAACGGGCGTTTGGCGATGATCGGCTTTGTTGCCCTGATCCTGTTTGAAGCTCTGTCCGGTACCACCCTGATTGGCTGGCTGCAGTCCCTGGGCCGATAAGCCAAAGAACGCTTCCTAGGAAGAGGGCTGTCTCTAATCGCCGATTGACTGTTCGCGATAGTGGGACGGAGTCCTCACTTTGCTGCACAGTTCTCTACAACCTGATGTGCAAACGCTAGGCAGTTGTGCGAGTGTGCAGAGAGCGGGTGGTTAGGTTTATGTTTCTAGACCCCAGCTACCGTTTGAAATGTACCCCAAGCTCTGGGGGAAGTGACATACTCCCATCACTGACCCTACGGGTACAGTGTGGGCTTCTCGCTTCATTGGGGAGCCTACGCAAGAACCCTCTGCGAGCAGACACGGGATGTCCCACCGCGTAGCTGCACCAGATTCCGGCAAAAGCCGTTTTGTGCAACTACTCTCACCATACACCATGTGGGGGTATCTGTATCCCGACACTGACGCTACGGGTACAGTGCGGGGCTTAGCTAACCCCACACCCCGACAAGCTAACGCCTGTGGAGACTCCTCTGGCGGGGTGGTAGGTCTAAAACCTACCGCTAGTCAAGGGTTGCTGAAGCAGGAAGAAAGCAACAGCGCTGAGCAAAAATCTGTTCTGTTCAGTGCTGTGTAGGTCTTTCAGAGCGGCATCTCCCAGTGCAGCTCGACATGGGTATGGCCTTCCGGGGTGCGGGTGCGGTGCCAAGATCCCTTGGGTAGATAGCGGGCGATGGTGTTCATGGCCTTGCTGCCGTAGCCGCCGCTGAGGCCGGGAGCGTACTCGATACCATCGTTGACCACGGAAAGGCAGCAGTGGCGCTCCGTTTGGGCCAGCGACACTCTGACAAAGGAAGCATTGCCTTTGGGGGGTTGCACGTGGGCAATGACATTGCCGATGGCCTCTCGCAAGAAGCGCAAGATGTCTTCTCGCTGATCAAACCACTCGCCGGTGTTGGGCTCCTGCAGCGGTTGCAGTTGCCGCTCTACAGATAGCGTTAGGCTGCC
The DNA here is from genome assembly GCF_054058015.1 of Thermostichus sp. MS-CIW-30. NCBI lineage: Bacteria > Bacillati > Cyanobacteriota > Cyanophyceae > Thermostichales > Thermostichaceae > Thermostichus > Thermostichus sp. MS-CIW-30. The sequence continues at coordinate 67,826 of NZ_JBSRZW010000009.1, read as the reverse complement.
CGATTGGATCAGTTCATCCAGATAGATCTCGATGCCTCGATGCAGCCCTTCTCGTAAGCTGGGGGAGATGCGCAGCTTGGCAGCTAGAGTGCGCACATCGTTGAGCTGATTCCGGATCCCGCGTCCGATCCTCTCCAGTTGCTCGAGCAGGTGGTCGTAGACGGTGGGATCGGGAGCTTTTCCCTGGTGCTGCTGCCATTGCAAGCTCTCCAAGTTGTCCATCACCACCTTCAGCTCCTGCAGCTCGCGATCGTGAATGTCGGTGGCTACTCGGTAGAGCAGCTTGCGAGCCTGGTCAATGGCGGCCTCCTGTTCGGCTCGGCGCAGGCGCTCCAGTTCCTGTTGCTGGGCCAAGAGCCGTTCTTGATTCTCCACAATGACCAAAGTGAGCAGCAGGCTCACCCCCGTTAGCCCACTGGCCAGGGCCGGCAAGACGAGAGGCCAAACCCAACGCCCCAGTAGAAACTGGGCCACAGCCCACCCTTCGTAAACGGCAAGCCCCACCACAGGCCGCAGGAGAAACTGCTGTTGCTTCCAGCCCCAAGGGCTCAAAAGTGCTCCGCACCGCTGACGCGAACGTAGGGGGGGACGATAAAGCACCAAAAGCAGTCCCGTTCCCACTCCCAGCAGCAAGACCACCGCAGCCGCCACCCCCTCTGGCACAGATTGGTAGACCTCTCCGGTGAGCAGGCTGGAGAGGACTTGCGCCTGCAGCTCCACCGCCGCAATCTGGGATCCATCCGCAGTCCGCACCGGGAAGGTTTCGGGGTAGCCGCCCACAAAACCCACCAGGACAATTTTGTCCCGCAATTGGTCGGCAACTTCGGGATCGAGGGGAGGGATCCCTTCTTGGCCGCGGCAGGCTTGGCTGGGGTTGATCATCGGGGCAACAGACCCGGATCCTGCCTGGAGAACAGCTGGAGGGCAAACCCGTTCGATGGGGATGATGGGGATCCCGTGCTGGGAGCCGAGGGGGTTGAATTGAATCGGCTGCAAACCCCGTTCTCGAAACCAGCGGCTGGCCCGCTCCGGGTCGTATTTGGCAAAAGCCAGAGCCTCGACCGAGGCGAACATCTGCTCCTCTTGGCTGTCGCGGCGCAGGTAGAGCCCCCGCAGCTGGGCCTGGCGCAGGATCCCGGCACTGTCTACCCGATGTTGCACCACCCCCTGCACATGTTCTGGCGGCACCAAGTACTCCAGCCGCAGGGAAGAAAAGGGCAGAAAATGGTTGTAGATGTTAATCTCGGAGCGGCCAAAGCTCTCGCTGCTGCGGGTGGCCAAGACCAAGCGATCTGGGTAGCGCTGTACCACCTGACGTAGAGGGGCATCTAAGTTCTCGTTGCCCAGGTTTTGCGGCACCACAAAGCTGCTGGGCAGGTTCAGCACCACCACCCTGGCCTTGGCTTCTTCCAATAGACGCAAGGTCAGGCCGGCGTAGTTGGCCCGTTCCAGAAGAAAGTCAACCTTTTGGCCAAGGTGCTCTGCACCACTGGTGCGGCCATTGCTTTCCCCCTGTCCGCTGTTCCCGTTAGCGGGAACGTGCTCTGCACCGCTGTCGCGATCGAGTCCTATACGACCATCAATGCCGACGATCACCACCTCTGGAGAAGGCTGCTGGGGACCACGCCAAGCGTACAGCCACTCCTGGGCGTCGCTCTCCATCCGCACCAACAAAGGATGCTGAGCAGAAAGGTTAAGCAGAGCAGCCCAACCCAAGCCCCAAGCCAACGCCCAGCCCAGCCGCCGCCGGGAGGGGGACAGTCGAGCCGGAGAAGTAGGGCTTTGGCCAGCGAGAAAGGGAGGGACGGGATCCGGCATATTGCAAAGGGCTTTGCACCGCTGACGCGACCACACGAACGGCAGTGCAGACGCGAGCCAGCTAAAAAGCGCTCCGCACCGCTGTCGCGATGGAGTTTTCTCTGCCATTTTGGCCGCTGCCGGCGGCTGTCGAGGGGATCCCTGGCCCCCCCGTTGCTGGGGGAAAACCGCAGCCTCAGTGGTGATGGTTGCGCACCCGCGCTGCTTCCTCAGGGCTAATGCCGAGGCGAGTGAGGTTGATGCGGCCTTTGTGATCGATGCTGCGCACCTTGACCACCACCTCATCCTCCACAGCCACCTCATCCTCCACCCTGCCGACGCGGTACTCCGCCAGTTGCGAAATGTGGATCATGCCTTCTTTGCCGGGCAAAAACTCCACAAAAGCGCCGATGGGGATGATGCGGGTCACCTTGCCCAAATACACCTGCCCCTCTTCCACCCGCCGCACCAGATTTTCGATCATCTCCCGAGCGGCTTCGGCTTGCCCCCCCACCGAGGAAGACACGGTGATCGTGCCATCGTCGCTGATGTCCACCTTGGCCCCCGTCGCTTCGGTGATGCCGCGCACCGTCTTGCCGCCAGGGCCGATAATCTTGCCGATATCCTCGGGATCCACCTTGAACGTGAGCAGACGGGGAGCTGTTTTGGCCAACTGGGGTCGAGGGGCGGCAATGGTCTCCAGCATCTTGTCGAGGATGAACTCGCGCCCGGCCTTGGCTTGCCGAATGGCCTGCTCCACCACGTCAACGGTGATGCCGGTGATTTTCATGTCCATTTGCAAAGCAGTGATCCCCGCCCGCGTACCGGCCACCTTGAAGTCCATGTCCCCCAGAAAGTCCTCGATCCCCTGGATGTCGGTGAGGATGCGCACCTCGTCCCCCTCCTTGATAAGACCCATGGCCACCCCGCTGACGGGCGCTTTGATCGGCACCCCAGCATCCATTAGGGAAAGAGTGGAGCCACAGACGGATCCCATCGAGGTGGAACCATTGGAGGAGAGCACTTCCGAGACCACCCTCACCACATAGGGAAACTCCTCTTCCTTGGGCAGCACCGGCACCAAGGCCCGCTCCGCCAGCGCCCCATGACCAATCTCCCGCCGCCCCGGGGAGCGTGAAGGCCGCGTTTCTCCCACTGAAAAGCCCGGAAAATTGTAGTGGTGCATGTAGCGCTTCTCATCCACCGGGTGCAAGTCGTCCAGCTCCTGGGCATCGCCGGGGGTGCCGAGGGTAGTGATGGAAAGGACTTGGGTGAGGCCGCGATTGAACAAGGCACTGCCGTGCACCCTTGGGATCAAACCCACCCGGCAAGAGACCGGTCGCACCTCGTCCAGCTTGCGTCCATCCACCCGCACCCCCTCCTGCAGGATCTGCTGGCGCATCAGCTTCTTGAGCAGAGCCTTGAACTGGTTGTCCAACTCTTTGGGGTTTTCCAGAAGATAGAGCCGCAAGGGATCCCCCTCTGGCCGTTCCTGGATTTGGGCCTCCAGCTTGGCCCTGAGCTCCTCCAGTTGTTGTTCCCGGCTGGTCTTGTCCAAAAACTGCCTGAGAATGGAGCGAATGCCCTCCTGAGCCTGCTCTTCTACAAAGGCAATCAGCTCCTCGTTTTTGGGGGGAGGGGGCAGCTCTACCGGGGTGATGTTGAGATCCGCCAGGACTTGCTGTTGGGCTTTGAGCAGCTCCTGGATGGCCTCAAAACCAAACTCGATGGCCTCCACCACATCCTTTTCCGGCAGTTGGTTGGCCCCGGCTTCCACCATGATCACGCCATCGGCACAGCCGGCCACCACCAGATCCAGATCGCCCGCCTCAATTTCGGCATAGGTGGGGTTGAGGATAAATTCATCCTTGACCAAGCCCACCCGCACCGCCGCCACGGGGCCGTTGAAGGGGATGCGAGCACCGTGAATGGCTAACGAGGCTCCCAAAATACACAACACATCGGGCGGCACCGTATCGTCCACCGAGAGGGTGGTGGCCACCACCTGCACATCATCCCGCAGCCATTCCGGGAACAACGGACGAATGGGTCGGTCTATTAAGCGAGAGATCAAAGTGGCCCGTTCCGGTGGCCGGCCTTCCCGCCGCAAATATCCCCCCGGGATCCGCCCCGCTGCGTAGAGGCGCTCTTCGTAATCCACCAACAGGGGCATAAAATCAACGCCAGGCCGGCCTGGCTGCCGTGTGGCGGTAACCAAAACCGAGGTTTCGCCCGAAGTCAGCCAAACCCCGCACCCTGCCTGGGGGGCCATCAGCCCAATATTGATGTCAATTTCCCGCCCATAAAAGGAAATCGACCGAGTGTATTCTGCCATGTAACGCTTCGCCTTCTTTTTTTCTTGCCGCTATCGTAGCATTCTCCTTTTGCTCCTTTTCAGCCCCCGCTGACCGGAGGGATCAGGACGACTTCGTCTCCCGCCGATAGGGGAGTGTCGGCAGCTACAAAATTGAGGTTGAGACCGAAGCGCGTTTGGGAGCGCCAAGGAGACAAGCTGGGGTAGCGCTGGATCAGTTGATCGCACAGTTGCCCGACGGTGGTACCAGGGCTCACCTGCAGGCACATTTCAGTTTGTCCGATCACTTCTTGATAGATGGCAAAGAGCTTCAGCGTGATGGGAAAAAGCTCATCGGAGGGCAAATTTTGGGCAGCAGCCATCGGTAGCGCTCCCACCTGCTTTGGACGGTCTTGTAAACCATCTTGGGCAAGCTTGGGCCTGGCCGTCCACCAGAATCCTCTGCCCATCTCCTGGCCATCAGGGATCCCTACAGCCACAGAAAAATCGGCTCCGGGGAAAAGATGCCGTCTTTCAGATTCCAGTGAACTGTTCTTTTAGCTCTGGCCGGGGATCCGGGGCAAGGCTAGGGTAGGTCAAAAGCTTGCTTTGCAGTTTGCAGCCAAACGGTTTCTGTGCTGATGCTAGAGCCACTGACCCCCTCCCAAATCAGGGCCTACTTGGATCGGATTGGCTACGTTGGCCCCACCCAGCCCACCCTGCAAACCCTCCGCCAGATCCACCGAGCCCACCTGCTGTGGGTGCCGTTTGAAAATCTGGACATTCATCGGGGTCGCGCCATTTGCCTGGAGCGGGATTTCTTGTTCCAAAAAATCGTCCGAGAGCGGCGGGGCGGCTTTTGCTTTGAGCTGAACAGCCTGCTGGCCGCTGCCTTGCAGGGAATGGGGTTTTCGGTACACCTACTCTCAGGACAGGTGAGCCGCGCCGTTCGCGCTACTCCGACGGAGTCCGATGTCCGCTTTGGACCTGAGTGCGACCACTTGGCTGTGCAGGTGAACATCGGCGATGAAGCCTGGCTGGCAGATGTGGGGTATGGGGAGGCCTTTCGCGAGCCGTTGCGGCTGGGGGATCCTGGGGTTCAGGCCCAGGCTGAAGGACGCTACCGCCTCACCCCTTGGCCAGGGGATCCCACCGCTCGTCGGTATTGGCTCGTTCAGCAGGAACAGCCGGATCACACCTGGAAAACTCTGTTTCTTCTGGATCGGATCCCACGCTCCCTGCAGGAGTTCGAGCCCATGTGCCACTTTCACCAAACTTCGCCAGAATCGATGTTTACCCGGCTGCGCCTTTGCACCCTGGCCACTCCGACCGGACGGGTCACCCTCACCGCCCGCGCCAATGGCTCTTTTAAGTGGATCGAGACCACCCCAGAAGGCCGCTGGGAACGCCCTCTCAGGGATGAGAAAGAGTATAAACAACTGCTCGCCTGCGCCTTCGGGATCTGCCTTCCCCCATCTCCTGCCGCCGCTGGGGATCCCAGGGGAAAGGTTGCAAGACCCAAGCCCAATGACGTCTCAACAGAGCCCACCCAAATCTTCCCCAAACAAGGCTAGAACCCCTGCCAGTTAATGTCCCAGTTAATGTCAGAATAATGAGGTAGTGTTTCGTTATCCCAGTAACCGTTATGGATGCTGCCGCGGTCGCCGGGTTTGATGGCCAAGCTTTGGATCATGTACTCATTTTCGACACCACCCTGCGAGACGGGGAGCAGTGCCCCGGCGCCACCCTCAACACCGAAGAAAAGCTGGCCATTGCCCGGCAGTTGGCCCGGCTGGGCGTCGATATCATCGAAGCGGGGTTTGCCTATGCCAGCCCCGGTGACTTCGAGGCTGTGCAGAAAGTGGCCGAGCAGGTGGGAACGCCCGATGGCCCCGTGATTTGCAGCCTGGCCCGCGCCCTCAAGCCGGACATTGAGGCAGCCGCTGCAGCCCTAAAGCCCGCTGCCAAGCCCCGCATCCACACCTTCATCTCCACCTCCGACATTCACCTGAAGTATCAGTTGCGCAAAACCCGCGCTGAGGTGCTGCAAATTGCCGAAGAGATGGTGGCCTACGCCAAGTCCTTCGTGGACGATGTGGAGTTCTCCATGATGGACGCCACCCGCTCTGACCCAGAGTTCCTATACCAGGTCATCGAGGCGGCCATTCGGGCGGGTGCCAAAACCATCAACATCCCCGATACCGTCGGCTACGTCATGCCGGAGGAGTTCGGCCAACTGATCAAGGGCATCCGCGAGAACGTGCCCAACATCAAGCAAGCGATCCTTTCTGTGCACGGCCACGACGATCTGGGCGTCTCGGTGGCCAACTTCTTGGAAGCGATTAAGCAGGGCGCCCGTCAGGTGGAAGTGACGGTCAACGGCATTGGTGAGCGGGCCGGCAACACAGCCCTGGAAGAGTTGGTGATGGCCCTGCATGTGCGGCGCAGCTACTTCAACCCCTACTTCGGCCTGCCGGTGGACTCCGAGAAGCCCCTCACCCACATCAAAACTCAGGAGATCTATCGCACCTCGCGCCTCGTCTCCAACCTCACTGGCATGTTGGTGCAGCCCAACAAGGCTATCGTCGGCTCCAACGCCTTTGCCCACGAATCTGGCATCCACCAGGACGGCATGTTGAAGAACCGCCAGACCTATGAGATCATGGATGCCCAGACCATCGGCCTGCAATCGAGCACCTTGGTGTTGGGCAAGCACTCGGGCCGCAACGCCTTTCGCACCCGCCTCAAAGAACTGGGGTTCGAGCTGTCGGAGCAGGATCTGAACAAGGCCTTCTTGCGCTTCAAAGAGCTGGCTGACAAGAAAAAAGAAATCTCCGACCTGGATCTGGAAGCGATTGTTAACGACGAAACTCGCCCGGTGCCCGAACTCTACCGCCTGGAGCATGTCCAAGTGGTGTGTGGCAATCGAGAGGCTCCCACTGCCACGGTGCGCCTGGTAACCCCGGAAGGAGAAGAGCGGGTGGACGCTGCCGTGGGCACAGGCCCGGTGGATGCGGTGTACAAGGCCATCAACCGCATCGTCAATATCCCCAACAAGCTGATCGAGTTTTCTGTCCAATCGGTTACTGCCGGCATCGACGCCATTGGGGAAGTCACCATCCGCCTGCGCCACGAAGACCGCATCTTTTCCGGCCATGCCGCCAACACCGACATCATCGTCGCTTCGGCCCAAGCCTACATGAATGCCCTCAACAAGCTCTACTCTGCGCTGCATGCGGCACGCTCGACGGCTGACCAGCGCGAGGCTGCTGCCCAGAAGATCTGAGGGAAGGGTTAGGGAATCCCAGTCGTTTCCAACAAAGCTGGGATCCTTCGCTGCTGACCCTCACCCCCAGCCCCTCTCCTCTTGGGGAAGAAGGGAGCCCACGCTCAACCTAACCCTGTTGCAAATGACCCTATGGGCTGGCCGAAGGGATCCCATCCGCAAACACCCGCCCGATCACTTCCTCGATGGGCGGGTCGGTTACCGTTAGATCCAGCACATCCAGCTCTGCCAAGAGCTTGGCCACCGTTTGGGTGAGCTGCTCCCGCTGCACCCACAGCCGCGCCTCACAGCTGCCCGGATCCCCGTCCGTGCGCACCTCTCCATAGAGCTGCAGTTGGGCAACAGGGCAAGGGCGAGCCAATTTCAACCTCACCTCTCGGTAGGGGGCAAAGCGCTCCAGCAATGCCTCGAGGTCGCCATCGTACATGAGCTGCCCCGCGTTGATGACCAGCACCCGTTGGCACAGCGCAGTAATATCGGCCATGTAATGGCTGGTCAACAGCACCGTTGCTCCATAGCGGCGGTTGTAATCCCGCAGAAATTGCCGCACGCCGGCCTGGGCGTTGACATCCAACCCCAAGGTGGGCTCGTCCAAAAACAAGATCTGCGGGCGGTGCAACAGAGCCGCCAACAGCTCCGCCTTCATCCGCTCCCCCAAGGAAAGCTTGCGCACTGGTTGCTTCAGCTTGCTTTCTAGGTCGAGCAGCTCCGCCAGCTCCCCCACCCGCTCCCGAAACTCCTTCTCAGGGATCTCGTAAACGGCAGCGTTGATGCGCAAAGAGTCCATTGCCGGCAGATCCCAAATGAGCTGCTGCTTCTGCCCCATCACCAGGGTGATCTGCCGCAAAAACGCCGGCTCCCGGCGGTAAGGCACATGACCCACCACTTGCACCGTGCCGCCGGACGGATAGATCAAACCAGTCAACATCTTGAGGGTAGTGGTCTTGCCCGCCCCGTTGGGCCCCAAAAATCCCACCATCTCCCCCGGCTGAACTTGAAAGCTCACGGACTGCACCGCCGGGATGTGGCGATAGGTGCGGCGAAAAAAGTGGCGCAGGGTGCCAACCACTCCGGGATCCTTGACGGCCACCGGGTAAACCTTGCTCAGGTTGTGGGCAGCGATGATTGGCTCCAACCGGGTCGGCACATCAGGCAACATCTACCCCCACCCCTACAAAACGGCCAGATCCGCTACCCCAACCCCAAGAACAGAGCTTCCAGAGCTGGGCATACCGGATCTGCAGAGGGCTATTTCTCAGTATCCGAGGGAAAGCAACGAACGAATAGGGGAACTACAGCAGTCCTACGTCCATCCCAGGCTTACCCGTGGCCAGCTCCACCTTCAGGATGCGGCCACCCGATTTCTGGATGCGCTGCTGTTCCCGAAACCAGTTCTCATAGGGCACCAGCTTGGTGAAGTAGGTATTTTGCAGCTCCCGCTGGGTGCGAATTCGGGTTTGGCTGGGCACACAGGCCGTGATCTTGAACATGCGCATGATATGGGATCCCCGCTCAACAACAAAATGGGCTATCTTGACCAGCAAAACAGGCGACTCACCCCAGAAAGCTCGCGTACTTCAGCTAGCACACCAGATCCCTGTGGCAAATCGCCCGCCGTGCTCGTTGAAGAATGCACCTCCCCTGAGGCAATGACGCCGGGAGTTAGCTCAGGCCAGAGCAGATGTAATCGAAGTACACCCCCATTTCCTTGCCGGCCTCAGCACCCACCAGAGCGGCAGTTACCTCTTTCATGGCTTGGATGGCCTGGATGGTTGCCCCAATGGGCACTCCCAGGGAATTGTAGGTCTCCTTGAGCCCGTTCAGCACCCGCTCGTCCAGAATGGAGGGATCCCCGGCCAGCATGGCGTAGGTGGCGTAGCGCAGGTAGTAGTCCATGTCGCGGATGCAGGCAGCATAGCGACGGGTGGTGTACATGTTGCCGCCAGGACGGGTGAGATCAGAGTACAGCAACGCCTTGGCAGCAGCATCCTTGACGATGGTGGAGGCATTGGCCGCGATGGTGGCAGCCGCCCGCACCCGCAGCTCGCCTGTGGCGAAGAAGGCTTTCAACTTCTCCATGGCCGAGCTGTCCAGATACTTGCCTTGAACATCGTAGCTGTTGATTACAGCAGTAATTGCGTCTTGCATGATGAGCTTCCTAAATCCAAATCGACGAACAGCAAAGGGTTGTGCGGCAAAAACAATGAGGGATTAGCTCATTGCCCCCACCACAAAGTCGAAGTAGTAGCCGGCTTCAGCCGCATCGTCAGGAGAGAGCAGACCCATGGCCACCTGCTTCATTTGACGAATGCTCTCGGCCACCGCCGGAATGGGTGTGCCCAGGGAGTTGTACATCTCGCGAACACCCACCAGGCCGATCTCTTCGATTGGGGTGACATCGCCGGCAATGACACCATAGGTGATCAGGCGCAGGTAGTAGTCCATATCCCGCAGGCAAGTCGCCGTCATCTCTTCCCCGTAGGCATTGCCCCCCGGAGAGACAATGTCAGGGCGCTTCTGGAAGAGCTGGTCGGCAGCTTGTTTGACGATGCGCTCACGAGACTCGGTTAAGACTTGAGCAATGCGCAACCGCTTCTCACCCGAGGCAACAAAGGACTTGATCCGATCCAGTTCCCCCGGGCTGAGGTAGCGGGCCTCCGCGTCCGCGTTCACAATCGATTTCGTAACAACACTCATGGATATCCATCCTCAAGTCGATTTTTTAAAGAGTATGACGAGCATACCCGCAAGTTATTTTCCGATATGCTTGCCGTCTGCCATCTCAGATCTTCACACTTCTTAAAATCTCTCCCAGAAAAGGGACAGTCCCATTCCCGCCCCGACAGGGCAGTTCCCTCCCCAAAGTCCGGCAAGAGAGGGGCTACAATCTCACTTAGACTCACTTAGAATGAAGGCTGAGTCGCCAGGGGATCCCTGCAGGCTTGGTTTAAGACATGCGTTGAGGTTGCGATGACGGATGCCTCTGGGTCAGAACGATTGAAGCGAGCGAAAGGTATTTCTGAGGGTACGCCCTCATCTCTGCCGGATCACCTCATCCGGGCCACGGCGGCAGAAGGCAAAATCCGAGTGGTGGGCTTGGTGGCCACCCAGGCGGTACAAGAGGCAAGGGAGCGGCACAAGCTCTCCTATGTGGCGACAGTGGCCTTGGGGCGGGCCATGAGCGCAGCCCTGTTGCTGGCGGCCAACTTGAAGCGACGCCAGGCGCGGATTAACCTGCAACTGAAAGGGAATGGCCCCTTGGGCAACATCTGGGTGGATGCCGGCTTGGATGGCACGGTACGCGGGTATGTGAGCAACCCCGCCATTGAGCTTCCTCTCACTGCCGAGAGCAAGTTGGATGTGGGCCAAGCCGTTGGGCGCTATGGCTACCTCCATGTGCTGCGGGATCTGGGGTATGGCCAGCCTTACACCAGCGCGGTGGAGCTGGTTTCGGGAGAGGTGGGAGACGACATCACCTACTACCTCTCCTCCTCAGAGCAGATTCCCTCGGCAGTCCTTCTGGGAGTAAATCTCGACTCACAGCGGGTACGCGCCGCCGGCGGAGTGTTGTTGCAGCTGATGCCAGGGGCGCCGGCCAGTCTGATCCCAGAGATGGAGGCCCGTTTGGCCAAAGTGGAAGAATTTAGCCCGATGTTGGCTGGTGGCGGCGGCTTGCGGGAGCTGTTGCAAATCTGCCTGGGCGACTTGGATCTGAAAATTGCGCCGGAAATGCGCACCATCCGCTTCTACTGCAAGTGCAATTCCGACCGAGTGAAGGGGGCCCTGCGCATGCTGGGGCGGGACGAGTTGCTCGATATGATCCACACCGACAAGGGGGCAGAAGCGGTTTGCCAATTCTGCAACGAGGTCTACCGCATCTCGGAAGACGAGCTGCGCTCGATTGTGGCGGAGATGTCGGCCACCCCCTGATGGCACAATGATGGCCAACTACGGGATCCCGATTCTGACACCTCTCGATGTTGTCTGAGCCCCCGGTTGAGTTGGTTGAATTATCGGTTGTTGTCCCCTGCAAAAATGAGGCGGACAACCTGGAACACCTGTTCGAACGCCTGCAACTTACCTTGGAGCCGCTGGGGATCCCCTACGAGATTATCTGCGTCAACGATGGCAGCCAAGACAACACGCTGGAAAAGCTCATTGCCTTCCATCGTCGGGATCCCCGTATCAAAGTGGTGAACCTTTCCCGTTGCTATGGCAAGGAGATCGCCCTTACTGCCGGCCTCGATCACGCCTCTGGTCGAGCTGTTGTTCCCATCGATGCCGACTTGCAAGATCCGCCGGAGCTGATCCCGGAGATGCTGCAGCAGTGGCGGCAGGGCTATCAGGTGGTTTATGCGGTGCGCCGCAGCCGCCGCGGGGAGAGCTGGCTAAAACGCTTTACAGCCAACGGCTTCTATTGGTTGATTGATCAACTCAGCCAGGTGCGGATCCCGCGCAATACGGGGGATTTTCGACTGCTGGATCGGCAGGTGGTGGAGGCAGTTAAACAGCTGCGAGAGCGCACCCGCTTTATGAAAGGGATCTTTGCCTGGGTGGGCTACCGGCAAACGGCCATTTTTTACGATCGCGCCCCCCGCTTTCGCGGCAAAACCCAGTGGAACTACTGGCGGCTGTGGAACCTAGCCATAGAAGGCATCACCTCTTTTAGCTCTTGGCCGTTGCGGGTGTGGAGCTACATAGGGTTGGCGATCTCGGTTCCAGCCTTTTTGTATGGCCTTTTTCTCATCATCCGCACCTTGCTCTTTGGCTCCGATGTACCTGGCTATGCCTCTTTAGCGGTGATGATCTTGTTTTTGGGCGGGATCCAGCTGATCAGCTTGGGCGTGATTGGCGAGTATTTAGGCCGCGTTTTTGAAGAAGTGAAAGGCCGCCCCCTCTACCTGGTCGATGGAACCTTTGGGTTTGAGACCCCACGACCTTCCCCTGCCCTAGATTCAGTACCTACGCAAAAGCTAGGATGAAAAGTCATCTTTCAGAGTTTTGGATCCCGAGGCAACATAACTTTGGTACTCGCGTATAAAGATATCTTTCATCTCTTCTGGAGATAGCTGGATCCCTTGGATTTTGGCGCGGGCGATGGCCTTCATCAGCTCGATATAGGCCAGGCCCAGAGAGAGAGTGAGGGTGGCTGCCGTAGTGGATTGGATAGCGCTGCCTACAATCCCCGGGCCGGGAATCATCTTCAGCAAGTTGGACACAATCGTTCGCCCGATTGCTGTTGTAATTGTAGTGCCTGCCAAAGCGGCTATCAAAGAGTAGTAAAAAGAAGGGGAAGCCTCGAAGCCAAAAATAAAGCTGATATTGGCAATCATGCCTGCTTGGGCTGTAACCAACAGAGGGGCATCTGCAAAGGGAAGGGGCACTGCCCCGATAAACGCTGCACTGGCCACATAGCCTGATACGTACTTAAAGGCAGCCTCGGCTTTGAGATCCACCCGCAGCAATTGCTGGCGGATAAAGGCAAGGCGAGCCACTTCCGGCAAAAGCTCTAGCGTGCAGCCAATTAGGTGCTCCAGCCCGTGGGCAGGAATGGTAATTTGCCGGTTAATCGCCTTGTTGCGGGCCAAAACGGGAACAATGTAGCGGACAGGCAAATTTTGATGCTGCAAATACCGGAAAAACTCGCTCTCTTCAGGATTGGGATATTCCAAGCATTGGGTTAAGACCAAGATGACGGGAACGTCTTTGAGTTCCAACTCCTTTAGCCATTTGCGTTCAACTTCCTCCAACCGCTTCAGTTCGTGGTGGAGGCAGTACCAAACAACATGGATGTGATGTTCAGGATCCTTAAAGCGCAGCTCCTCGATAAGCTGGGAAACCTCCAGGCGAACTTGCTGATTCTGTTCACCGTCTAGTTCCATGCCAGGTGTATCGTAGATGGTGATTGGGCAACCTGGCTTGGAATACTGACGAATGTGGCGGGTGACGGGGCTGCCAACACCGGTACGGGCCAGCTCATCTCTAAACACTGCATTGACCAAGGTGCTCTTGCCCACCCCGCTTTTGCCAATGACCAGGATGTTGCAGTGGCCCAACTCTGTCTGCGCCTCTAGGAGGTCCTTCTGTAGTATCTGAGACACCGAATTCCAGAAAGACTTAAAGGCTTCTGGCTTCTCGAGAGATTCAGAAGCTTCTGGGATGCCTCGGGCACGGTCAACAATTTGGCGGGTTAGGTCAGTCAGTTTCTCTAAGAAGGATGGGCTTTTCTGAGACATGCTTCTTGCTTCTTCCCCTAAGGCCGATAGCCCCACAAAGGTAGTTCAGGGCGGATCCTACTGCCAAGTTTCTTCCGATACCGGAGACTGACCTAGCCAAGAGCCAATCTGTCTGCGCCCTGATCCCACTCCAAAGGGATCCGCAACAACGGGTTTATTGAGAGTTATTCACAAGAGCCATTTTCTGCACTATGCTAGATTTGGAGGCAAACACCCAGGGATCCCAGGCCCGTTGTGGCGGGCGCTCTAGGATTCACAGCTCCTTTTAACTTGTGCTGGAGAGTTTTATGTCCGAAACTTCAACCCTGCGCCAGTCTTTCAACAGCGTGCGCGACAATCCTGTCTTGCTTGGCACTGAGATAACCCAGCCGGTTTGCGAGGGGATGAACGCCCTGCTGGCCAGCTTCCAGGGGCTGTACTTGCAGTACCAGAAGCATCACTTCGTGGTAGAAGGCACTGAGTTCTATCCGCTGCACCAACTCTTCAAAGATCACTACGAGCAGGCGAGGGAGCATGTCCACGACCTGGGAGAACGCCTAGAAGGGCTGGGAGGTGTGCCGGTAGCCAGCTTTGCCACCTTGGCCCAGCTTTGCTGCTTTACCCCTGAGCCAGATGGAGCTTTTGAGGCACGGCAAATGTTAATGAACGACCTGGCGGCAGAGCAGGCCATCATCGATCTGCTGCGGCGGCAGGCAGCCCAGGCGGAGAGCCTTGGGGATCGGGCCACCCGCTACCTCTACGAGCAAATCCTGTTGAAGACAGAGGATCGCGCCTTCCATCTCCATCACTTCCTGGCCAACGACAGCCTGGTGTTCGGCTTGATGAACGGCAGAGCCTAGCCAGAAGGTCCACAGGTGGGCTTGAGCCTGCCTGGTTTCCGACCTCTGGCTTTTTTTTGAAAAGCTATTGAGAATTTGTTTCATCTCTTCACTATTCTTTACTCTGAGGTGCTGATCCCGGCCATGAACCCCGCCTTTCTGGACTCTGAGCGCGGTTATCTTTTGGATATTCCTCTGGGCGAGCGCTGGCGCGTTGGTCGGCGGCTGATGGAATTGGGGATCCCGGCAGTTTGTACGGGAGATGGCCGTCTGCGGGTGGAGGTGAGTACTCCGTTGGCCGTTCTACAGGTGCGCAGTGTGATCCGTCAGCACACAGCGCGGCGACAGGAGTTATTGGATGGCCTAGAGGTTTGTTGGCAGCTCAACACAGAGGCTGGGGGTCAAGATGAGCAAGTTCCCTAAGCAAGGGATCCCGTTTGAGTCGGAAGGCCGGTTTTTGGGATTTCTTCCCGATAAAGACGGCAAGCTCAAGTACCTGCGTTGGCAAGCCGGAGCGGACGTTTTTTCCGGCAAGATCCCCAAGCCCCTGCGTTCTGCCCTTTACCGCACCCTCAAACCTGGCGATGCGGTGCAGATCTCGGGGGAGCGAGAAGTGGATCTGCACAAAGGGCGAGAAAAATGGGTGCTTTACCGGGTGGTTCCCCTCGGAGAGAAGGCGGAGGGTATGTCTTTGACGACAGCTCCAGCTTCCGGGGGTGAGACGGAGCCGGTTGTCCCAAAGGTCAAAGGTAAGGTGCTGGTCTGCCAGAAATCCGACTGTTATCGGCGTGGGGCCGGAGCGGTGATGCAAGCCCTGAACGCCCACTTGGCCGCCTACTCCGGTTCGATTTGCGTGCAGGGGGTGGGCTGCATGAAAGATTGTAAACGGGGCCCCCATGTGGTGTTTATGCCCGACAAGGCTCGTTATAGCGGCGTTTCCCCCCAAGGGATCCCGGCTTTGTTGGAGCGGCATTTTCCGCTTTCCTCGCCGCAACCCCAAGAGGTTGAAGCAGCAGCTTCTTCCTAACGCCCATGGGATCCCCACCGGCGAACAGCTCTGTGAGGTAGGCACAAAATCAAAGGGTGCAGCAGGAGTTTTCCGGCAAACCTAGGCGGAGCGAGATCCAGATTGCCGGGTGGTACAAAGGATCCCTCCTGTGTGATGCTACAGACAGAGGCAGGCTAGGGGAGGGAACAAACCTTGCGGGTGGGGATCATCGGCACCGGCTACGCAGCTCGCTCACGGGCCGAGGCCTTGCGCAAAGATGGGCAAGTGCAGATTGTCGCTGTTGCCGGTCGAGCTCCCGACCGGAGCGATGCTTTTGCCGCCGAGTTGGGGGCCGTCGCCTATTCGGACTGGTCTTCTCTGTTGGGCGAGCAGCGGCTGGATCTGGTTTTTGTCAGCACCATCAATCGGGATCATGCCGCCATTGCCCGTGCTGCTCTGGAGGCAGGGATCCACACCGTCGTGGAATATCCCCTCGCCCTCAGCGCTGCCGAAGCGCGTTCCTTGGTGCAATTGGCAGCCGAGCGGCAAGTGCTGCTGCACGTCGAACACATCGAGCTAATTAGCGGCGTTCACCGGTTGCTGAAACAAGAGCTGGAAGGGTTGGGCAAGCTGTTTGCCGTTCGCTACATCACTCTCACCGCCACCCACCCCGCCCCCGATCGCTGGACCTATCGGCCTGAGTTGTTTGGCTTCCCCCTCATGGGGGCCGTTTCTCGCATCCACCGCTTGGTGGACTTGTTGGGCAGGGTAGAACGGGTGAGCTGCCAACTGCGCTACGACGGGCCGGATCTGCCCCACCGCTACAGCAGTTGCTACTGCACAGCCCAGCTGAGTTTTGCCAGTGGGTTGCTGGCGGTGTTGACCTATGGCAAGGGGGATTCCCTGTGGTGCTCGCAGCGGCTACTGGAGTTCCACGGTCAACGGGGGGGCCTATTGATCAACGGCGAAGAGGCAACGTTGCTGCGGCCCGGCAGCGCCCACCCTCTAGAGACGGGATCCCGCCACGGCCTGTTCGAGCAAGACACCCGCATGGTGCTGGATCACCTGCGCCACGGCAGACCCCTCTATATCCATACTGAAAACATGCTCCACGCCCTGGCGGTGGCCGAGGCAGCCGAGCGATCTGCCCAAACCCAGCAGGTGGTTTGCGTTCAGGATTGGCCCTAAGGGAAGTCCCTCTCCCCTTGAGAGAGGGGAGCTACGCAATGGGGAGTTTCACTGGGATGTTATGGTCATTTCAGGTTAAGGTGAGACGCCTGGGCTGCTGATCGCGCCAGCGGGACGGAGTCCTTGAAAAGCCCTATAGCCTGCTGCACTCAGAGTTTTAGGTGTGGGTGCAGTGCCCTAGTTTAATTGAAATGACCATACTGGCAATACAGGGATCCCTGAAAATAGACAGGATGGCGGGGAGGGCTAGTCATGATTGAGGCGGGGGCAAGCGTCTTGAGGCGGATGTTGGGCGTCTACGGCAGCTCTAAGATGGGCGTTCTGCTGCTGTTGGGGTTTTCTTCGGGTTTGCCGCTGCTGCTGATCAACACCACCTTGAATGCTTGGCTGACCCAAGCGGGCTTGACCACCATTGCCATCGGCTTGTTTAACCTGCTCAATTTGCCCTACTCCTTTAAGTTCTTGTGGTCGCCTGTTCTGGATCGATTTCTGTTGCCGGCACCGGGATCCCTGCGGGGCAGTCGACGGCGGGGGTGGATGGCCCTGACCCAGGTGCTGTTGCTGCTCAGCATAGGGCTACTGGGTTTTCAGGATCCGACCCAAACCTGGCTGGAAGCCTTGGGATGGGAAGAGCTGGCCCAGACTTGGCCGGGCATCACAGTTTTCACCCGCCCGATCTTTCTGGTGGGGTTGCTGGTGGCTTTTTTGAGCGCCTCTCAGGACATCGCGGTGGATGCCTACCGTACCGATATCTTGGCAGAGCGGGAGATGGGGGCAGGGGTAGCGATTTTCGTATTTGGCTACCGCATCGCGCTGTTGGTCAGCAGTGGCGTGAGTTTGATCTTGGCGGACTATTTGCCCTGGTGGCAGGTGTACGGGATCATGGCGCTGCTGATGTTGATCGGGTTGATTACCTCGTTTTTGGCCCCTGAGCCGGAAAACAGCGCCCTCAAGCCTACCTCTTTGCGGTCGGCTATCCTCGAGCCGTTTCAATCTTTTTGGCGGCACCGCTTGGCCTGGGCGATCCTGCTGTTTGTGGTCTGCTTCAAGTTGCCGGATAGCTTGGCAGGGCAAATGACCCCCACATTTTTGTTGCAGACGGGGTTTAGCACCAGCGATCTGGGCATTATCCGCAGTTGGATAGGCTTGTTGGCCACCTTGGCTGGGGCTTTTGTGGGGGGGGAGTGGGTCAGCCGCATCGGCACCTACCGCTGTCTGTTCATTTTCGCAGCCTTGCAAGGGATCGGCAATTTGGGCCTGGGAGCGATTGGGTTGGTGGGGCAAAACTATCCGCTGCTGGTGGGGGCAACCGTTTTCGACAACATGGCCGGGGGCATGGGCACGGCTGCTTTTCTGGCTTTTTTGATGAGCCTCTGCGACCGGCAATTTAGTGCCACTCAGTATGCTTTGCTCACCAGTGTGTTTGCCGTGGGGGGAACCTTGGCCGGGGCTGTGTCAGGCTATTTGGCGGCTGCAGTCAATTGGCCTTTGTTTTATCTGATCACGGCGATGACAGCCGCTCCGGCAATGGTGATCCTGCTGTGGCTCGGCCCCCCTTCATCGCCTGCAACCCCGGCCACAACCGCATCTGAACCGTAACTGCCCCACCGCAAATCCGGTTCTAATAGCCTTGCCTTGAACGCAACAAGGATGGCCGCCTACAGCGCAGCCCCGATTTTGGCCGCCAGATCCACCAGCCGCGCCGCATAGCCGTACTCGTTGTCATACCAGGAGAGCACCTTCACCGTGCGATCCCCTAAGGTCAGGGTGGATCCCAAATCCACAATGGAAGAGTGGGGATCCCCGACGATATCCGCCGAGACAATCTCCGGTGGAGCAATGGCCAGGATGCCGCGCAGCGGGCCTTCTGCAGCCTCGACAAAGGCTTGGTTGACGGCTTCTCTGGTGATGGGCTGCTCGGTACGCACCACAAAGTCCACAATCGAGCCGGTCAAGGTGGGCACCCGCAGCGCCAGGCCATCCATCTTCCCTCTCAGGGCGGGCAAAACCTCGGCCACTGCCGTGGCGGCCCCGGTGGTGGAAGGCACGATCGACACTGCTGCTGAGCGGCCCCGCCGGTAATCTTTGGGATCCGGGCGATCCACAATCGCCTGGGTGGCGGTATAGGCATGGCAAGTGGTGAGAAAGCCGGTCTCGATGCCGAAGCGATCCAACAAGACCTTAGCCAGCGGCGCCAAGCAATTGGTGGTGCAGGAAGCATTGGAGACGATGTGATGCCGCTCCGGGTCGTATTGGTCGTCGTTGACCCCCATCACCACCGTCAAGTCGGGGCCTTTGGCGGGAGCAGAGATGATCACCTTTTTGGCCCCGGCTTCCAGGTGTTTGGCCGCCCCCTCTCGTTTGGTGAACAAGCCGGTTGATTCCACCACCAGGTCAACCCCCAGATCTTTCCAGGGCAGTTGTGCCGGATCCCGCTCTGCCAAAACTCGGACTTTCAGGTGGTTGCCGATTTGCAGATGCCCGTCCACCGCGCTCACGGTTTGGGGAAGGCGCCCATAGGCCGAGTCGAACTGGAGCAGGTAGGCCAAGTTGTCGGGTTCGGTCAGGTCATTGACTGCCACCACCTCCAGCTCTGGAGCTGGCTGAGACAGCAGCACCCGCAGGAAGGCCCGCCCAATGCGACCAAATCCGTTAATGGCTACCCGTGTGGTCATCGCAATCCTCCGGTATCAGTTTATACGATGGATCAGGGGACGCGGCATGGGAGACGCTGCCCCCCTAGGGATAGGGTAAAAGAAGAACGGGATCCACATCGCTTTTGCACCCAAGATCTCCAGATTTGCCACTGGGACTTGCAAAAGGACTCACCCAAGAAGTTGCCGGCAGAAGGGAAAAGTAGGAATGAAGGTATTGCTGACCAACGATGACGGCATCGAGGCTGCCGGGCTGGCCAACCTCAAGTTGGCCCTCAGCGCCCTCATCCCGGAAGAACACTGTTGGATTGTGGCCCCCCACCAACCGATTTCCGGCTGCAGCCACCAGGTGACGACGGGGCGACCTTTTCGAGCCTTGGCCCGCGGCGAGCGCACCTTTGCCGTCGAGGGATCCCCTGCCGACTGTGTGCGGGTGGCCCTATTCAAGCTGGCCCCAGCGGTGGATTGGGTGCTTTCCGGTATCAACGAGGGGGGAAATCTTGGATCGGATGTGTATCTGTCGGGAACGGTGGCGGCGGTACGGGAAGCGGCGATGCGCGGGATCCCGGGAATTGCCATTTCCCAATACCGAGCAGGGGGCCAACCCATCGACTGGGAGCAAGCCCAGCGGTGGACGCGGGAAATCTTGGCGGAGCTGATGGAACAACCCCTGCCCAGGGGGGCGTTTTGGAATGTGAACCTGCCTCACTTGCCCGCCGGATCCCCTCTGCCGGAGCGGGTCTATTGTCCCCTCTGCACCCAACCCCTGCCGCTCGATTATGCGGTGGAAGCCGAGGGAAATGGGGCAGAGTCGCTGTGGTTTCGCTATCAGGGCCGCTATGCGGAGCGCGCTCGGGATCCCCAAACCGATACCGACATCTGCTTCTCCGGTCGGGTGGCCATCACCCAAGTGCAACTGGCCAAGGACTCCGTCCCGCTAACGCGACCAGGCGTTTCCGCTGGGGGGGGTAGAAGCCAGGTTGCGGGCAATGGTTCTCAGCCGTTGCAGCCGTAGCGCCGTCAGGATAGATGCTTCGCCGCTGTCGCGAACGGTGGGATCCAGCTTCAGAACCTGTTCTATGGCATCTGCCAGGTGTTGAGCGGCCTCCTGTCGGGTGTAGCCGCGAAACTGAGCACGGCGCAGGGCAAATTCATCGGCGTCGAAATGGGCGCTCTCCCGGTTCAGGTTTTGCCAGATCTGCCGGACGGAGAGAGCTGTAATGCCACCTGCCAACAGAGCGGAAAAGGGGTGCTGCAAAGAGAGCTCCGCAACAGTGGTGATGCCCCCCATCAAGGCCAGCGATTGGTAAAACCCCGGCTGCAACCAATTGCGGTTGCCCAGCCATCCCACCTCCCGCAGAAACAACAGATCCCGCTGCGGCTGAGGGATCCCTTGCCAACGGCGAAAATCGATGGCAATTGTGCCCTGGGGCTGCCAAGGGGCTTTGCGGCGGGAGATGAGCAGGGCTTCGCCCCCGAAGTGGGGAACAATGGTGATCAAGGGTCGGAAAGAAGCGGGGAGCAGATCCCGCAACCGTTCGGTTTCTTCTTTTTCGAAGGGTTGGAAATCTGGGCGGCTGGTCATGGCCTCACCTGTTGGGGGGGTTGGGGTGGGGAGCCCGCCTAAAAACAGGCCCTGTTCCGGCCCCAGACACCCCAGCCTGTGCAGAACCGATGCGAGGTTAGTCTATCGCATCTCCAGGCTGGCCGTGGAACTCTGGCCGTGGAACTCTATAGGTGGAACCCTGTAGGTTTCAAAGATCCCAATCCTAGGTTGCGTAGACTGGGAAGGCGAGCCTACCCGTCTTACCTACTCGTCTTAAATCCGAGACCATGACCTTCCCAGCTCAGCCAGAACCCCAAGTGCTCCGTGCTGCTGACGGGGATGAGCAGAGTATCAACAGCCCCCTTTACACCTACGCCTTCTTCCCGCAGCCAGCGCCAGAACTTTTGCCCTTCATCCGGCAAACCGAGGGGATCCATCGGTCGGTGCAGGTGTTCTCCCCGGCAGGCAGCCGAATTGCCGCTGCTGTGGAGCCGATGCCGGATCCAGAGTCGCTGCAAGTCTCGGATGAGGTGTTGGTGCGCTCTGCCCTGCGCCACGACCAGGTGATCTGCCGGCTGTTCGCCCAGATGCCGGTGCTGCCCCTGCGCTTCGGCACCTGCTTCCTCTCAGCAGAAAGGCTGGGATCCCATCTGCTGTCCCGGCAAGCGGAATACGAACAAGCCCTCGCAGCCATTGGGGGGCGGGCCGAGTACTGTCTCAAAGGAAGGGTTCAACCTCAGCCCCAACCGGAGCCACAGTCCTCCCTGAGCGGGACGGCCTATCTGTTGGCCCGCAAGCAAGCTTATCTCCAGCAACGACAAGCCCAAGAGCAGCAAGAGCAGGAGCAGCAAGCCCTACAGCAGCTTTGGCCTTCCACCTGGCCTGTGCAAAGGGGGGATCCCCAACCGGGAGAGGCCTTGCGGCTCTACTTTTTGCTCACTCCTGCCGAGTGGGAAGCCGCCCTTCAGCTCACCCAAACCTGGCTGGCTCAGCACCCCCATTGGCAACTGGATTGGAGCGCCCCTTTGCCCCCTTATCACTTTGTCCGTGCCCTGCGGGATCCCCTGGCCGACAGGTGATAGATCCCAACTAAGGACGCCGTCCCGCTAGCGCGAACAAAGTGCTCTGCATGCGGATCATGGTCGCGTTAGCAGAGCGTGGATCCAAGCGTGATAATGGTGAGGGGATCCCGTCCGCTTCCTGTTTGCATTGGCGAGGCGGAGCCCTCACAGGGCAAAGGACTCCGTCCCGCTAACGGGAACAGCAGGCAAAAGGAAGAGTTGTGGTCTAAAGCGCTATGCGCCGCTACCGCGAACGAGTTGGGCTATTGGGGCTGGGCACGGTTGGCACGGGTGTTGTGCAAATTCTGCAGCAACCCCGGCATCCTCTCTTGCAGTCGGTTGAGATTGCGGCGGTGGGGGTGCGCTCTTTGGACAAGCCACGGCAAGTGCGGATCCCGCCTGAGCGCCTGACCACCAATCTGGAGCAAATCGTGTCGGATCCGGAAATCGACGTGGTCATCGAGCTGATGGGGGGCTTGGAGCCGGCCCGCACCTTGATCTTAAAAGCCCTTGACCACGGCAAACCGGTGATCACAGCCAACAAAGCGGTGATCGCCCGCCACGGGGAGGAGATCTTTCAGGCGGCAGCCCAAGCCAAAGTCTCGGTGCTCTTGGAAGCGGCAGTCGGGGGCGGGATCCCGATTCTGCAGCCCTTGCAACAGTCCCTGCAGGCCAGCCACATCCAGGCGGTCTGGGGCATTGTGAACGGCACCACCAACTTCATCCTCAGCCAGATGACCCAGGCGGCCAGCTCATTTGAGGAAGCCCTGGCCCTGGCCCAGGCCCACGGCTACGCCGAAGCGGATCCCAGCGCCGATGTGGAAGGGTGGGATGCCGCCGACAAGATCGCCATTTTGGCCAGCCTTGCTTTCGGGGTGTCTGTGAAGCGGGCAGCCATCCCCTGCGAAGGGATCCGCGGCATCAGCCCCACCGACATTCGCTATGCCCGCGAGTGGGGCTACACCTTCAAGCTCTTGGCCATCGCCCAGTTGCGTCAGCATTGCGGAGCAGCAAGGGCCCATCCTGTTCGCGCTAGCGGGGCGGAGCCCTTGGATGACGGGGAAGGGGCGGTCGCGACAGCGTTGCGGAGCAACACGATGGCCTTGGACATCCGAGTTCACCCCACCCTTCTGCCCTCTACCCACCCCTTGGCCAACATCAACGGCGTGGACAATGCCGTTTTGGTGCAGGGGGATCCCTTGGGTCAGGTGGTGCTGTCGGGGCCGGGGGCGGGGCGGGGGCCGACTGCCAGTGCCGTTGTTGGCGATCTGCTGACCCTGATTGCCCACCGGCAAACGGGGGCTGATGCCCCCAATCCGCTGTGGGGATTCTCCTGCTTCCCCGCTGCCGCCTCTTTGATCCCTCTCTCGGAATTGGAGTCGGAGTTTTACGTGCGGGTATTGGCCCAGGATCAGCCGGGGGTAATGGGGGCGATTGGCACCTGCTTCGGTCGCCACCGGGTTAGCCTGGAGAGCATTACCCAAAAGGAATGTCACCAAGAGCAGGCGGAGATTGTGATTCTCACCCACACCGTCCGGGAGGCCGACTGCCGACAGGCGCTGGCCGAGATCCAACAACTGCCCCAGGTGGCCGGGATCCCCAGCCTATTTCGGGTGCTGCGCTAGCTGCTATAGATCCAAAATGCTCCGCACCGCTGACGCGAACGCGCTGGTGGGACGGGGAGCGGCTCAGAGCATAATTGTTTGACTCTTGAGGATTGAAAACCCCGTTGGAACCCAAAAGATGAACTCTTCTGTTGAGCACTTTGGTAGGACGCAGTCCTTGCAGGCTGAGGTGGTGGTGGTGGGGGCGGGCATCAGTGGCCTAACGTTGGCCTTGCGATTACAACAGGGCTTATCCCCCAAGGATGAATCCACCCAGCCGCTGCTCCTGGCCGAGGCCAGCTCCCGCGTGGGGGGCTGTATCTCCACCCAATCCAAAGACAGCTATCGCTGGGAAGAGGGCCCCAACAGCTTTACCCCCGTCCCCGCCCTGCTTAACCTCATTGCCGAGGTGGGCTTGGCGGAGCACCTGGTGCTGGCCGATGCCCAGTTGCCCCGCTACGTTTACTGGGAGAAAGCGCTGCTGCCGGTGCCCCTGAGCCCTTCTGCGGCAATTGGCTCGCGGCTGTTGAGCGTGGGCGGCAAGTTGCGGGCCTTACGTGGGTTGTTGGGGTTTGTCGCGCCACCGCCGGGCAAAGAGGAAACGGTGCGGCAATTCTTCCAGCGGCAACTGGGATCCGAGGTGGTGGAACGGCTGGTCGAACCTTTCACCTCAGGGGTGTATGCCGGGGATCCGGATCAGCTCAGCGCCTTGGCAGCCTTCCCCCGCATTGCCGGCTTGGAAGAACGCTACGGCAGCCTCTTTGCCGGTGCTGTGCAGGCTTTGCGCAGCCGTTATCGCTACGCGACGCTCCCGCGAACCCGTCACCAGGACAGCGCCAACTCCCCCATCCAGCCTCCTCCCAAGCGGGGCCAACTGGGTAACCTGCGGCAGGGGTTGCAGCAGCTACCTGAGGCGATTGCCCAGAAACTGGGCAGTGCGCTGCGGCTGGGCTGGCGGGCTGTGCATCTCAAGCGGGATGAGACGGGCTACCGGGTGGGCTTCGTCATACACGACAGCGGTGCAGAGCACACGGCCCCAGAAGAAATCCACTGGGTGGCGGCTCAACAGGTGGTGCTCACCCTCCCTGCCTACGCTGCTGCCACCCTCCTGCAGGATCTCAACCCCCAGGCCAGCCGGCTGCTGAGGGAAATCCCCTACCCGCCTGTGGCGGTGGTGGCTTTGGCCTATCCAGAAGAAGCCCTCCCCCAACCGCTGCGAGGGTTTGGCCATCTGATCCCTCGCTCTCAGGGCCTGCGCACCCTGGGCACCATCTGGGCCTCCTCCCTCTTCCCAGAGCGGGCTCCTCAGGGCTATCACTGCCTGGTCAGCTTCATTGGGGGGGCCACCGACGCGGCTTTTGCCTGTCAGAAAGGGATCCCGCCCATTACGGCGCTCTCCCCTGACGAGCGGGCCCAAATTGTGCATGCAGAACTCAGCCAGATCCTGCTCACCCGCCCTGTCGAACCCATCCGCCTGGGAGAGCGCCTGTGGCCCCAGGCTATCCCGCAATATACGCTTGGCCACCGGCAGCGGATTGCCCAATTGCAGGCCAGCCTGGCCGACCAAACCCCAGGGGTGTGGGTGTGTGCCAACTACCTGGATGGCGTGGCCTTGGGAGATTGTGTGCGGCGGGCCGAGGCCCTAGCCCAGCAGATCCTGTCCGTCCGGCGTTAGCGGTGCGGTTCCCGTTCGCGTGTAGCAGCATAGAGTGCTGTAGACATAGCAGCATGAGCCATCCCTACACCAGCCTCCTGCTCATCCCCACCGGCATTGGTGCCCGCATCGGTGGTTTTGCCGGGGATGCCCTGCCTGTTGCCCGCACCCTGGCAGCAGCCGCAGAGCGGGTCATTACCCATCCCAACGTGTTAAACGGAGCCAGTTTGTTTTGGCCGATGGGGAACGTGTTGTACGTGGAAGGGTACGGCCTGGATCAGTTCTGTGCGGGGGTGTGGAATTTGCGGCCAGTGCGCCAAAACTGTGTTGGGGTGGTGCTGGATGCCGGGATCCCCCCCGATCTGCAACAACGCCACCTGCAGGTGATGCAGGCTGCTCAGGCCACCTTGGGGCTCAACATTGGCCCCTGGCGCTTGACCCGCCAACCCTTGGGCGTTTCCGTCGGCTTCTCCCCCTCAGGAGCCAGCCAGGGATCCCTGGCCCAGCCTGATGCTCTCTTGGAGACTGCCCAGGAGCTGGTTCGCCTGGGGGCAGAGGCCATTGCTGTGGTGGCCCGCTTTCCGGATGACTTGGACTTCAGCCAATACGAGCAAGGAATGGGGGTGGATCCCTTGGCCGGCGTCGAAGCCCTGATCAGCCACCTGGTGGTGCGGGAGTTGCGGATCCCTTGTGCCCATGCCCCCGCTTTCTACCCTGAGACTTTCCCCAAGCCGGTTCACCCCCGCGCTGCTGCTGAAGAGGTGGGGTTTACCTTCTTGCCTTCGGTTTTGGTGGGCCTCAGCTACGCTCCCCAGTTCGTCAAGAGCGGGGATCCCGCCCAACCGGGCGACCTGACAGCAGAGCAGGTGGACAGCGTCATTGCCCCGGCCACTGCCTTTGGGGGGCCTGGCTTGCTGCACCTGGCCAGCCGTTATGGCTCCGCAACGCTGTCGCAACCCCACCACAATGCTCCGCCGCTGACGCGAACGGACGGAGTCCTTGCCCGTCCTCCGCTTTTCATTGCCGTCGAGGAAAACACCACCGTGATGCAGGTGCACCCCCGCCAGTTGGGGATCCCTCATGTATCGGTAACCTCCTATCTAGAGGCGATTGGAGTGGTGGTGGCCCACCGAGCAGGAGTGGCCTGGTCGTCGCTACGGCTCTCCCCCTCCACCCGGGACAAGCTGGGATCCCACACTTGCGCCGTTCGCGGTCGCGGTGCGGAGCACTTGAGCGGGACGGAGTCCCAGTAGGCTACCGGTCGCGTTAGCGGGACGGAGTCCATGAGCAGATGGGAGCCGGCAGGGGATCCGCCGGGTTTAGGCCGGCAAACCACTCCGACAGGGCGGCCGGCAAGCAGAGGCCGGGGTTTCCCTCGATGTGCAGCCGCTCCAGTCGGGGCAGTTCTGCCAAAAAGGTCGGCAGTTCTCCCGTGAATTGGTTACGTGCCAGGCGCAGATCCCGTAACTGATTCAGCTGAGCCAGCTCGGGGGGCAGGGATCCGCTGAGGCGATTGTCCGACAGGTAGAGGTTTTCCAGGTGGCGCAGTTGCCCCAGTTGGGGGGGAATAGGCCCAGAGAGCTGATTGCGATCCAAAAACAGGCCCTTGAGGGAGCTCATCTGGCCCAGTTGGCCGGGAAGGGTGCCGCTGAGGCGGTTGTTTTGCAGGATGAGGTTTTCCAGGTGGCGCAGTTGCCCCAGCTGGGGGGGAATAGGCCCAGAGAGCTGGTTGTGATCCAAAAACAGGCCGCGCAGGTTGCGCAGCTGCCCCAGCTCGGATGGGATGGAGCCGGAGAATTCGTTGTAGTCGAGAAACAGGTTTTCCAACTGGCTGAGTTGCCCCAGCTCGGGCGGCAGGGGGCCGGAAAGTTGGTTGTGGCTGAGGGACAAGGCTCGCAACCGGCGAAATTGGCCTATTTCGGGCGGCAAGGAGCCGCTCAACCCCTGGCGATCCAACACCAGTTGGACAAGACACTGATCCGAATCAAAAAGGGCCACCTCCTCTACCTTCACCTCCGGACGGCCCAGAGCTGCCAAGATCTGCCGCAGCAAGAGGGGATCCCGACAAAGGGGAGCAGACCAGGCCCCCATCCCCCAGCTCAGCCAAACCCAGATCGCCAACAGGCCCACCGCCCACCTCTCGTGCCGAGCCATTCCCCTCTGCTGCTTCATCCCTGCTCTCCAAAGGATCTTTGCCAAGGTAGCATCCTACTCCGTCCCGCCTCCGCCGGGGTTGTTGCTATGGGCAGGGGAACCGCGACGTAGAAGAGCATGACTCTAGTCAATGATACGCTGGACTATACTGAAAATAATGTATAGCATGTTCAGTATGGCTGCTTGGTATGGCTAGGTATGTAAAACCGAGAGAAGCGGCGGATTATTTTGGGGTGTGTCTCCACACTTTGAGGCGATGGGAACAGAAAGGCTGGATCAAGGCAATACGTACACCATCCGGTAGGGCGAGAAGGTATGACCTCGACAGCTACATTGGCCTCCGGCCCGCTGACGCGAACAAAGCGCCCAGAAAGGCCAAACAAGTCGTTTTGTACGCCCGAGTCAGCAGTCGAGGGCAGAAACCAGACTTGGAGAGACAGATTGCAAGACTGGTTAACCTCTATCCTGGAGCCGAAGTGGTCGGAGAGATTGGCGGCGGTCTCGACTTCAAAAGACCAAAGTTCCTTGCCTTATTGGAGCGAGTTCGTACAGGAGATATCGGAACAATTGTGGTCGCTCACAGGGATCGACTCTGCCGGTTTGGATTTGAGTTCGTTGAATGGTACTGCCGTCAATACGGGTGCGAAATCTTGGTTCTCGATGACGATCACCTTTCTCCCCAGCAGGAACTGGTTGAGGATATCCTCACCATCCTGCACTGCTTCAGCAGTCGGCTCTACGGACTCAGAAAATATCGGGCTGCAATCGAGAAAGATACGGATTTATCCGGAGCCAGCGCTGGCTAAAGTTTGGAAGCGGTGGCAGGCGGCGTGCCGGTACTGCTACAACCAAGCGATTGCCTATCAGCGTCAGCATGGTGCCCCAAAAACGGCCAGAAAGCTGCGGGACATCATCCTGCGCTCCGACCTGCCCGGGTGGGTGAAGGACGCCCCCTGCCACATCAAGCAGAACGCGGTCGTCGA
Organism: Thermostichus sp. MS-CIW-30; assembly: GCF_054058015.1. NCBI lineage: Bacteria > Bacillati > Cyanobacteriota > Cyanophyceae > Thermostichales > Thermostichaceae > Thermostichus > Thermostichus sp. MS-CIW-30. The sequence goes on along the minus strand of NZ_JBSRZW010000009.1, from coordinate 39,564 downwards.
GGCGTGGTTGGCGTTTCGCCGAAGCAAAGACGCGAGGTTTCGCAGTGTGCGGGACAGGTCGCATACGCTGCAATTCAACGCCGGCAACTTTCGCAATGGGACGTGGTATCCGAAACTCACCCGAGGTTTGGCGTTCCGTGCATCCGAGGAGATGCCCAGAGAATGGGCACGTGGAACTGAGCTAATGCGGGTGAAAGACAGATGGTATGCCATCTTTCCTGAGCCCGTGAACGAGCAGTGTTCGTTAGCAAAGGGGGTGATCGCACTTGATCCTGGAGTAAGAAGCTTCCTTACAGGGTTTGATGGGGCGGGCTTTGTAGATATCGCCAAGGGGGACTTTGGTAGGATCGTTCGGCTGTGCTACCACCTAGACGATCTGCAGTCCAGGCTGAGTAAAGCACCGAGACCCAAGCGTAGGCGAATGCGGCAAGCGGCGTTTCGTCTGCGGGAGAGAATCAGGAACTTGGTGGACGAGTGCCATCGCAAGGTAGCGGCGTTCCTGACGGATAACTACCGATTGATATTCCTCCCCACTTTCGAGTCAGCCAAGATGGTTGCCAAGGCGGGGAGGAAGTTTGGTAGCAAGACGGCAAGGGCGATGCTCACCTGGGCGCACTATCGGTTCCAGCAGTTCCTGAAGTTTCAAGCCAAAAAGAAAAACGTGGTTGTTGTGGAAGTATCGGAAGCGTACACCAGCAAAACCTGTACCAAGTGCGGGCACATCCACACTAAGTTGGGTGGCGCAAAGGTGTTTAGATGCCCAAAGTGCAACCATAGGCTACCACGAGATTGGCAAGGCGCTCTGGGTGTTATGCTCAGAGCTTTGCGGGATACCGCCGTTCTGTTTGGAAACGGACAGAATGCTATCGCTTCACCGTTGAGCAGTAATGGTCAGCAGTGTTCAGCGTAAATGTATCAGTTCTGGCCCGGAACCGGCTAAGGACTCCGTCCCGCTAGCGCGAACAGCTACACTGAAAAGCCGATGACCTCCTCTTCGGCAAACCTCCATGGCCAGGATCAACGACCACTTCCTCAAGCTCAAGACCGGCTATCTCTTTCCCGAGATCGCCCGGCGGGTGCAGGCTTTTGCCACCGCCCATCCCGAAGCTCAAATTATCAAAATGGGCATTGGCGATGTCACCGAGCCGCTGCCGGAAGCCTGTCGAACGGCCATGATCCGGGCGGTGGAGGAAATGGGGGAACGGGCCACCTTTCGCGGCTATGGGCCAGAGCAGGGCTACGAGTGGCTGCGCCAGGCCATTGCCCGGCACGACTTCCAGGCCCGCAACTGCGATATCGACGCTTCCGAGATCTTCGTCTCCGATGGCTCCAAGTGCGATTGCGGCAACATCCTGGATATCCTCGGCCACGACAACACCATCGCCATCACGGATCCTGTCTATCCGGTTTATGTGGACACCAACGTGATGGCGGGCCATACGGGGCCGGCCAACGAACGCGGCGAATACGAGGGCCTGGTCTATCTGCCCATCACTGCCGAAAATCACTTCACCGCCAGCCTGCCCAGCCAAAAGGTGGATGTGATCTACCTCTGCTTCCCCAATAACCCCACAGGCGCAGTGGCCACACGGGAGCATCTGCAAAACTGGGTGGACTATGCCCGTGCCCACGGCTCCCTGATCCTGTTCGATGCCGCCTACGAAGCCTATATCACCGACCCCGGGATCCCCCACTCCATTTACGAGATTCCAGGGGCGCGGGAATGTGCCATCGAGTTCCGCTCCTTTTCCAAAACCGCTGGGTTTACCGGCACCCGCTGTGCCTTTACGGTGGTGCCCAAGTCTTTGCGGGGGCAAGCTGCCGATGGATCCTGGGTGGATCTGTGGAGCTTGTGGTATCGCCGTCAATCCACCAAGTTCAACGGGGTGTCCTACATTGTGCAGCGGGGGGCGGAGGCGGTCTATTCCGAAGCGGGGCAAGCGCAGGTGCAAGGTCTGGTGCAGTTTTACCTGGAAAATGCCCGCATCATTCGCCAGCAGTTGGCCGAAGTGGGGATCCAAGTCTATGGCGGCGTGAATGCCCCCTACGTCTGGGTGAAAACACCCGATGGGCTGAGCAGTTGGGAGTTTTTTGACAAGCTGCTGCACACCTGCCATGTGGTGGGTACCCCTGGCTCTGGCTTCGGCAGCGCCGGAGAGGGCTATCTGCGCCTGTCCGCTTTCAACAGCCGCGCCAACGTGGAAGAGGCAATGCGCCGCATTGGCAGCGTGTTTGCGGGGGCTGGAGCCGTTGGTTAATTGAGTCTTGACCCAGAGGGCGAGGATTCTTTCAAGCGCTCCCCGCCGCCAGAGGCGAACAGCTTGGGCCCGACAGGAAAGATGACGAACCAGTCGGCGATACCGCCGCGAACCCTTTTGCCTGCAACGCAGCAACTGGGCCAGCTTCCCCTTCGGCTTTCCGGGTACTGCCGCTTCGACTGCAGCTGATACATTTACGCTGAACATTGCTGAACATCACTGTTCAACTATGCAGCGATAGCATTCTGTTTGTTTCCATTCGCGTCAGCGGGACGGAGTCCAAACAGAATGGCGGTATCCCGCAAAGCTTTGAGTAGAATACCCAAAGCGCAGTTTCCGTGTCGTCTTACTACCAATTTTCTGCTTTGCTTTGGCTACCATGTTGGCAGACTCGAAAGTAAACAGAAAGATCAACTGGTAGTAATCCGTACTGAACATATTATACATTATTTTCAGTATAGTTGAGCTTATTATTGACTAGAGTCATGCTCCTGACCGTTAGCGATGAAGATATCCATACCCTCATGGGCAGTGGCCAGGTGAACTTTGCCCAAATCCACCCCATTTCCACCAGAACGGGTGTGTTCTGGGGCCAAGGTATCACCCTTTCCCATTGGGCAGATAGAGTTTGCAGCAGCCCAGCAAAAAGCTGCCCTGATCGCGTCAGCAGGTCGTATCTTGGTCGGCCAGTTCTGGCGAAAGCCTTTCACAAAGCAGGCCGTAGGTCTTTTGCCTGGATCCCTAGACCAGCAGCGGGGCTTTGCGCCAAGCCTTGGGCTGCTGGAACCGGTGCAGATCTCGGATCAGCCGCACCCAGCCGTCAGACATGGACTCCACCAAAACTTTGCCTTTCTCCGGCGTGGCGGCGGTGGCATCGCCCAAAACTCCGCTCTGGGTGAGATCGCGAGCTGCCCAAGCGAAAGGGATCCGCCCTTCCATGCTGAGCAGGCTGTTTTCCGGCAGATCGTGGGGATATTCGCAGACCAATCGGTCGGTTCGCACCGTGTCCGGCAAAAGGTGCATCAGCATACTGGTCTCCCCATCGCCGGCGTGAATGCCCAATTCCCGTTCTTTCTCGGTAAACAGCTCTCGTCCTTCGTGGGGAACGCGCCAGACCGACACCGGAAACAGCATGAAATCTTCATACTTCTGGTGCAGATCGCGGGCAACAATCTCCAGGACCTGTGGCTGGCCACCGTGGGAATTGAGGAACACCAGCTTGCGAAACCCAGCTCGGTAGATGCTCTCTGCCACTTCTGTCAGCACCGCCATCAGGGTTTGAGCCGAGAGGGTAATGGTGCCGGGGAAATGCCAATGCTCGTTGGCTTTGCCGTAACATTGGGTGGGCAAAACATAGGCCGGGATCTCAGGCTCCAGCTTCTCCATGGCACGCCCAATGATCGCCGTGCCGATGCAGGCATCCACCACCAGGGGCAGGTGGGGCCCATGTTGCTCGATTGAGGCAACCGGCTGAATGATCACCACGTTCTCTTTGTCGGGCATGGCCTGGATCTCCGTCCAGGTCAGGTAGGGGAAAAAGCGGTGGGGCGGGACAAAAGTGTGCATCATGGCGGGATCCGTCCAAGTTTGATCAGAAAGCTACCTAGCACCATGCCACAAAATCGGGTTCACGAAATGCCCGCAAAGACGGGATCCCCGGCCAACCCGCCTGCCAAAGAAAAGTAAGGAGGCCATCGATTAGGATCAGTACAGTCCATATCGTCTTCAGTTAACGATTGCATGACCCTGTTGCCTTGTTTGCCCGCCCAGTGTGACTCTGTTGAGGGCCTGCGTCTGCTGGGGCGCCCTTTGCCCGCCTCGGCGGAAGTGGGCAGCGCTCCCCCCTCACCCCGTCCCATTCTCGCCCTGCCAGGGTCGCAGGCCACCCTCTATGTGGAGCTGATTCAGGTTTCTCGCCACAGTCTTGAGGCAGGCTCTGACACCCCGCCGCTGCTCTGGGTGCGGCCTCTCCTGCTCAGGCAGGGATCCCAAGTCTTCAACCTGCGGGCCACCTCGGATTTGCTCTGGCCTGCTGCCGGCTTTGTTCCGGCCTATGCGGAGGAGGTATTGCCCCTTCTGGAACAGGCAAGGGATCCCGCTCCCCACGAGCTCCCTGCCCGACAGCAGTTGCAGGCATTTCTGCGGCAAGTCTGGCGAGGCTAGGCTGCCCCGGAATGGCCAAGGGAGGCGGCCAACCTTTGCAAAGCCGATGCCAACATCGCTAGAGCCGCGTCAATTTCTGCCGGGGTGACGATCAAGGGGGGCACAAAGCGCACCACCTGGGATCCTGCCGGCACCAACAACAGCCCGCAGTCCATGGCTGCCTTGACCACTTCAGCCGCCGGGATGCGCACCACCAAGCCCTGAATCAGGCCCCAGCCCCGCACTTGCTCAACGAGCTGCGGAAACTGCTCCGCCAAGCGGGACAGCCCCTGACGCAGATACACCCCTGTCTGCTGGGCATTCCAAACCAAACTCTCCGACATTAGCGTGCGGCAAACCGCCAGGCCCACCGCACAAGCCAAGGGGTTGCCCCCAAAGGTGCTGGCGTGATCCCCCGGCTGAAACACGGCGCAAAAGTCTTTCGCCAACAAGGCCCCGATGGGGATCCCACCGGCCAGGCCCTTGGCCAAGGTGAACACATCCGGCTCCACCCCCAGGTTACAGTGGCCCCACAGCATGCCAGTACGGCCCATGCCCACCTGCACCTCATCCAAAATCAGCAGAATGCCCCGCTCGCTGCAGATCCGGCGCAACCATTGAAAATAGGCGGGATCCCCCGGCACAACCCCCCCTTCCCCCTGCAACGGCTCCAACAGCACGGCACACACCCGCTCACCCCAGCGCTCCAACACCGCTGCTGTGCCCTCGATGTCGTTGTAGGGAACGTAATCAAAGCCGGGCACCAGAGGGGCAAAGTCTTTCTGGTATTTCGGCTGGCCGGTGGCGGTAATGGTGGCCAGGGTGCGGCCATGGAAGCTGGCATGGGCGGTGAGGATCATCGGATCTTGGATCCCGCGCACCGTGTGGGCATACTTGCGAGCCAGCTTAATGGCTCCCTCATTGGCTTCCGCCCCTGAGTTGCAGAAAAACACCTTGTCGGCACAGGAGTGCTGGGTCAGCCATTGAGCCAGTTGTGCCTGCGGCTGGTTGTAGTAAAGGTTGGAAACATGATGCAACTGTTGCGCCTGCTCGGTGAGCGCCTGAATCCACAGCGGGTGGGCATGCCCCAGGGTACAGGTGGCAATGCCGGCCACAAAATCCAGGTACTCCCGCCCCTGCTCATCCCAAACTCGACACCCCTGCCCGCGCACCAGGGTTAAAGGATAGCGCCCGTAGGTGGACATCACATGCTCGGCAAACAGCTCGGCAGTTGTCGGGGATCCCGAAGTGGCACTGGCAAGAGGCGAAGTTAGAGGAGACATGGCCGGTAAAAGATTGCTGTCGTGTTGGCAGCGCGGAGCGCTTTGGGGCTGGCGCAAGCCGTGTTTCGAGTGTACCACCCTGCTTTTGGAGATGATATTCTGGCGGGGCCAAAGATTCAGGGATCCACAGCAAACAGACAGAAGCAAACAGACAGATGTCGCGGCGGGGGGTAACGGTCTGGTTTACGGGATTGAGCGGGGCGGGCAAAACCACCCTAAGCTGCGGCGTGGCCCAGCAGTTGCGCGCTTGGGGGCTGCCGGTGGAGGTGCTCGACGGAGATGTGGTGCGGCAACATCTCACCAAAGGGCTCGGCTTCAGCAAAGTGGATCGGGAGGAGAACATTCGCCGCATCGGCTTTGTGGCGGAGATGCTGACTCGGCACGGGGTGATTGTGCTGGTGTCGGCCATTTCCCCCTATCGGGCAGCACGGCAGGAGGTACGGCAGTATATTGGCAGCTTTATCGAAGTCTTTGTGGATGCCCCCCTGGAGGTGTGCGAACGCCGGGATGTGAAGGGCCTCTATCGAAAGGCGCGGGCAGGCTTAATCCAGCACTTTACCGGTATTGACGATCCCTACGAGCCGCCGGAACAGCCGGAGGTGGTGTGCAAAACTGCCGAGCAAAGCATCTCCGAATGTATTGACCTGGTGATACAAAGCCTAAAAAGCAGAGGTTATGTCTAACAGGCCCACTGCTCTTACGTTGCCCGTAGAGGGTGGGCTTCCCCCCGGAGTAGCTGCAAAGAACCTAGAATTAAGAAAGGCTTACAAGCAACTCCTATGGCTTCGACATCGGCATCGGCCACTCCCATTTCGGCGCAGTGGATCTGGCGGGGGCAGTCAGTTCATTACGTCAAACAGGGTGAGCAGGGGCAGCCTCTGCTTCTGGTGCACGGCTTTGGAGCCTCCACCGACCACTGGCGCAAGAACATTCCCGAATTGGCTCAACACTACCAGGTGTACGCCATCGATTTGCTGGGTTTCGGTCGCTCCGCCAAGCCCAACTGGGACTACCGCGCCGAAATCTGGCGGGATCAGCTGCGGGACTTTTGCCAACAGGTAATCCGTCGGCCTGTGGTGGGGATCGGCAACTCCCTGGGCGGCTATGTGGTGCTCAGTTTTGCGGCGGAGTGGCCGGAGTGGGTGCGGGGCGTGGTGCTCTTGAATGGGGCAGGTGGGTTTTCCACCCTCAAGGGATCCCCGACCGGATGGCGGCAATGGATAGGCGGATTGGTGGGCTGGGGCCTGCGCCAGCGCCTGGTGTCTTACCTGCTGTTTCAGTATTTGCGGCAGCCGCACGTGATCCGAGCCAAGCTGAAGCAGGTTTACTACGACCCGGCAGCCGTGACCGATCAGCTGGTCGAGGCCATCCATCGCCCCACCCAGGATCCGGGGGCTGCCGATGTGTTTGTGGCCTTGATGCGAGGTGGGCAGAAGGGACGGTATGTAGATGAGCTGCTGTGCAGCTTGGTGCGCCCGCTGTTGTTGATCTGGGGAGAACGGGATCCCTGGATGCGGGCTCGGGAACGCTCTAAGCTGTACCGGGCCCACTACCCTCAAGCAGTGGAATACTTCCTGGAGGCTGGCCACTGCCCCCACGATGAGCGCCCCGAAGAGGTCAATGCCCTGATTCACCGGTGGATCGAGACCGGGATCCCAGCCACCACTTCTCCCCCCATTTCCAAAGCTGCCCCTGTATCGGAAGTCCATCCCTAGGCGGCCCGTCTAGCTTGGGCTGTCCAACAATTCCTCCTGGGGATCCCCTTCTAGGCCGATGGTGTACTTAGACCATTCTCGATGGGAACCACTGCCGACGGCTTTGGAGATTTCAAAATAAAGAGTGCTGTGGGGACGGCGGGGTTGGCGCAGCAGGGGCATACCGGCTTCGCGGGGGGTGCGGTTCCCTTTTTTCACGTTGCAACGCACACAGGCACTGACCACATTTTCCCAAGTATCCCCGCCGCCACGAGACCGAGGGATCACGTGATCCAGGGTGAGATCTTCGCCGAAGCAGCCGCAGTACTGACAACGATGCCCATCCCGGTAGAGGACGTTGCGGCGCGTAAGTGGGATCTCCTTGTGGGGAACGTGGACATAGTGGCGCAGACGAATGACAGTGGGCAGGGGAATGTTGCCGTACACCACTCGGCCATTGTGCTCGATTTGCTCGGCCTTGCCCTTAAGCAAAAGAACGACTGCCCTGCGCCAACTGGTGATGTTGAGCGGCTCGTAGGAGGCATTCAAAACCAAAACCTTGCCCATAGTGCCGCGCACCGCTGACGGGATCCCCAACCTAAGCCGGAAGGCGCCAGCCCCCTGAAGTTATGCAAAATGTTAACACAGCTTTAGATTCAAGCAGTAGGAGTTCTGTGCTGATACATTTACGCTGAACACTGCTGAACATCACTGTTCAACTATGCAGCGATAGCATTCTGTTTGTTTCCAAACAGAATGGCGGTATCCCGCAAAGCTTTGAGTAGAATACCCAAAGCGCAGTTTCCGTGTCGTCTTACTACCAATTTTCTGCTTTGCTTTGGCTACCATGTTGGCAGACTCGAAAGTAAACAGAAAGATCAACTGGTAGTAATCCGTACTGAACATATTATACATTATTTTCAGTATAGTTGAGCTTATTATTGACTAGAGTCATGCTCCAGGAGATATTCCCGGCTGCTGCGAGAGCGCTACTCTGGAAAAGACCTGCCGGCAAGGGCGTGTTGATCCTGGGGCATTAGGTGGGGTTTCCCGAATAGGCTGAATTTTATTGAGGTGATGAAGCTGGAACTGAAATCTTCAACTCAACGGCAGGATCTGCCCCAAAAGAGAAACCCAGGCGAGGGATCCCGCTGGCTGATGGGTTTGGCCATTGCGCTGCTTTGTCTGGGATCCCCCAACCGCTGGCTGCACTGGTTTCCGGGAGCGCTGCTGGGCTTAGCCCTGCTGTTTGGCCTGTGCGAGCAACGGCAAGGGTGGGCGCGGTGGCGTTTGGCCTATGGCCTCTGGTTTTGGGTTTGCCTGTATGCCTTCTGGGTGGATCCCTTCTCGGTTAAGGTGTTGAGCGCCTGGGAGATCCTGGGGGGCGTGGTGGTGGCTCCCCTGATCCCCCTCTTTTTCACCACCGCTACGCTCCTGAGTTTGGAGCTGAGCCGCCCCCTGCCGGTTTGGGCACGTCCGCTGGGCTTGGCCACGGTCTGGACAGGCTTGGATGGGCTGTTGGGCTTGCTCTGGTGGCCCATCCCTTTCCACTGGGGATCCCTGTTGTTCGACTGGCCCCTCGGGATCCAAGTAGCCGATGTTACGGGGATCTGGGGGGTTACCTTCTATGCCGTGTTCGTCAATGGGGTTCTTTGGCAGATGGCCAGGCAGATTTCTAGCCGGTGGCAGGCGGCTGGGGGATCCCTGAGAAACGTTTTGGGTGAGATGCTCAGGAACAGGGATTTCTGGGGTACGCTCGCCTGCGGCCTGGGGTTGACGGGGCTGGTCTTGGCTTATGGAAGCGCACGCCTGGCTTACTTCGATGCCTTGGCCGTCGAAAACAGGGATCCCGGCTTTCGGGTGGGGGCAGTGCAGCAGGTGGCTTGGCTGGAAGCCGATCGCAGTTGGAACTACCGCCTGGAGCGCTACCGGGAGCTGCATCAGCTTTCTGCCCAGGGGGTGGCTGCTGGGGCACAGTTGGTGATTTGGCCGGAGGGGGCGCTGCGGGCACGGCTGCTGAATACTGGCCTGGAACCCTACGTGATCGAGCCGATGCAAGCGATTCTGCCGCCGGAAGGCGCTTTGATTACGGGGGCAACAGAGCCGGATCCCCGCACAGCCCATTTGCCGGAGCCAGAGCAGCGATTTTTTAACACGGCCCTGTTGTTTGACGCCCGGGGCAACTTGCTGGATGGGTTTGGCAAGCAGTGGATCTTTCCCTATTTCGAGTCGGGGCGCTACGTGCCTTCACCCGATGGCTATCGGCCTCTGGACGGAGGGGAGCTTTTCGGGCCTTTGGGGGTGATGATCTGCTTGGAGAGCGTCTTGCCTGCGCCCAGCCGAACTTTAACCCGTCGCGGCGCCGAGTCTTTGATCGTGATTTCGGATGATAGCTGGTTTGGTAATAGCCACTGGCCGATGTTGCATGGCCAGCTCTCGGTTTTCCGGGCTGTGGAAAATCGGCGGGGCGTGGTGTTTGTCAATAACACAGGCGGCAATCTGGTGGTGGATCCCTCAGGTCGGCTCCAGCAGGTTGGCCCCATCTTTCAGCGGGGGGTGATTACGGGAGAAGTGAAGCGGCGTTCTGAGACAACTTTCTACAATCGCGCGGGGGATTGGCTGGCGTGGCTGACGTTGGGGCTATCTTTGGGGCTGTGGCGCTGGGGATCCCGAGCAAGGCAAGGATGAGTTAGAATCGATAGGCCCACCGGTGGGTCTGCGGATTCTCCTATCCAGTCCTCACTTCAAAGCCCTGCTGATGTAGCTCAGTTGGTAGAGCAGCTCACTCGTAATGAGCAGGTCGTCGGTTCGAGTCCGATCATCAGCTTTCTGGAGTTGAACACCTCAGAGTCCCTTTGGGAGAAGAGTTGGGGGTGGTCGCGGAAGCGGCGCGGAGCGTTTGGGCAGCAGCGATCATTCTTTCGAATTGCAGTGAAACCTTGGAACGGCTACAGTTGTGGAGGGCACCAGAAAAGATTTCGGGTAGAGACCCCCAAAGAATGGAGGATATCTCTCATTACCCCTGTGCAGTACTTCCAATGCTCAGGATCTGCACACATGCGGTCGGGATTTAACTCCATCTCATAATGGATAACATTGGGGATCCCGGCAAACTCATCAGAAGACTGAGGAGAAACAATCAGCAGCAGAAAAGGCTTGCCCCTGCGCTTAGCCGCCAGCTTATCCATTAAGTCAACAACGGCCTCTCGCTGGCAACCCCCTGTGCGCACAAACAAGACTTTATCGGCTTTTTCCAAAACATACATAAAACGCTTGGCGCGAGCAGTGTAGCGAGTTCGCATTCGCTCATGGATGGGATCCATATTCTGAAGTGGATCTTCCCCCTCTTCCACTTCATGGCCAAAAGAGAGGCCCGTCCACTTGCTGTGGTAAATTCGCCTATCTTCAGGGCTGTAGTGTAAATATTGCGGATCCCACATGCCCTGAAACTCGTTGTGGATCATATCGGCCACATCAGCCAAATTGCTGGTGCGTGTCAAATCAAAAGGAAAGGCAGGCCCGTCATATTCCAACTTGTAGAGCAGCATTCGCACCGCGCAGCGATCCCCTAACGGCACAATGGCAACACGATGAATATCGGATAATTTGCAGGTGTATTCCAGCAGCATGACCGATTCGGGAGCAGCCTTTACCCGACTTTCGAGGCCACCTTCCCCGATCATCAGGGTTCGGAAGAGAGCTTCGCGGTGGCTCGGATCTTCATAAACACCCGCTGGCATGGCTTTGAGAGCGGCCCGCACTTCCTTCCACATGGGGTGGATGTTGTACTCGTGACTGCTCTGGTTGATCACGCACAGGCGAGGCATGGGATTAGAAGAGCCTTCTGAGGATCCACTGAGCTTGAGAAGGATCAACGATCCATCCTCGAAGATCGTTTCTACTGATTCCGAGGAAAAGAACTGGGCTACTGGGGAGAAGACAAGATCGGCATCCGCAGGAATGGAGAGGGTGGTTTGCACCGAACCATCTTCTTGTACGGAAAGGGAATATAAGGTAGCATCCCCTAGCCTTTCATCGCTTTTGCCAATATACAGACCCGGCTGTAGACCTGCTTTTTGGAAAGCGGCTTGCAAAGGTTGCCAAGTGGGCGTGATGGTATAAGGGTAGGGAGTTATATTCACGATGCGAAATTGGTTTTTGCCTGTTTCTGCAGTCACCCAAAAACCATGCTCATCTGCAAAAACGACCCGTTCTCCAACGGGTTGAGCAAGCTTTCTACGAGCTGAACTAACTTGGCCGGGATCCAGAAGAGAGAGATCGATGGCCTCAAACATGACCTGATGACCCTTGGAATTGGGGTGAGCTGGGTCAAAAGCAAGGTCTGGTTTCCAGCGGCCCTGTCCATCTTCCAAATGAGGCAGCCAATTGAACACAGGGCATCCCCAGCTGAGCATTCTTTGCTGAGTTTCTTGCAAAAGAAGATGCTGTTCTGGGCCGTAGTTTGCATGGGGATAAACCCCTCCCAGAACTGGCAAGGCTCCAATGTCTTGAATTCGCTGAATTAACCGCCGCAGGCCGTTTTCAAACCGTCTCTGCAGGGCGCGGCGATGCTGGGGCAAGGCCGATACCAAGCCTTCATTTCCCAAGGACAGGGCAACAATAACGACATCAGGACGTTCAGGGATCACCGCCTGCTCAAACCGCAACAGAGTTCGGCTGACATTGGCCCCCAATTGGGAGAGATTTCGCACTTGATGGCCATAGCGCTCTTGTAGAGCTTTCTGCAACAGCCAAGCCCAACCTCGCAACAGCCAAGCGCTGCACCCCAGGGCAACGGAGCTGCCCAAAATGACGACTTTTAGCCCTTGCGGATTTTCCGGTTCGACCTCAGGAATGGGATCGGCAAAATAGCCGTAAGGATAGGCAGGGATCCGGCCAAACTCTCCATCCTCAACAATTAAAACTGCCGGCAAAGGTTCCGGCTCAAGGGGCACCCAGCGATTGACATCGGCGGATTCCCAAATCACTTGCCCACCGGCTTGCACGCGCAGATATCGGTACTCCACTCGAGGAGTTTCTTTTAAACATCCACTGTAGGGTAACAGCGGGCCGGGCGCGCCGTCTGCTGGGCTCAACGGCAACTCTACCCACCACAGCGGATAATGAGCGGGATCCGTCTGCAGCCAAATACAATGGCAGGGATCCCAGGAGCCCAATTTTGCGCTGGATCCCACCAAGGCAATTCGCTCGCCCGGCTGGGTGATGGCACGAACCTGGAAGCGATACATAACGTTTTCCTGGCACAGGATTCAATGGGAAATTGTGGGGCTGCGCGGGCGGACTGCACTCACTCATCACCCAATCAACAGCTCAGCAGCCGGCTGAGAAGGGCAAGAGCCTGGGAGCTGATCCCATCTCTGCTGTTTTATCCGGGAAAAAGAGAAGTTCTTAAATCTGGAAAGGAAAGATCTCTAGTACCCAAAAATCCAGTTCAACTGGGCCAATACGGTTCTTAATACAGTTCTGAATAAAGACTCAGTCAATCTTGGCTTAAAGCTAGCATATTGACCGAGGGCTGTCTGTTTTCCAGAGCACTTTCAGACCCTCTCTGGGGTACAGATTTCCAACTGTCGCTGCGGCAAAATAACTTCAAAGCTGGATCCCTGGCCCAGCTTACTCTCCACCTGCACCTGACCTTGATGCTGTTGGGCAATGCTTTTGACGATCGCCAGCCCCAAACCTGACCCCGAGAGGCGACCGGGATCCCCGCTGCGAGCCGGATCTGCTCGATAAAAGCGATCGAACACATGGGGCAGAGCCTGAGGCGGGATCCCTGGCCCGGTATCTTGTACCCGCACCACCAGCTCTGGGGATCCGGAGCGCAGCCGCTGCTCCAGCCTCACCTGCACCTCTCCTTGGGGGGGAGTGTGGAGAAGGGCATTTTCGATCAAGTTGGTAAACAGGCGGGCCAATTGATCTTCATCTCCCCAAAAGCCAAAGGGATCCACCTGGGCGGGAGAAGGTTCCGTCCCGCTCTCAGGGGCAGCAATCTCCAGCTGCAAGCGGATCTGCTTTTGGTTGGCCAGGCCCTGCAGCTCTTCCACCACCTGCAGCAGCAGAGCATCCAGCGCACAGCAACGGGGTTGGAAAGGCACCATACCGCTGTCGTGGCGGGCCAGAAACAGCAGGTCATCCACCAGGCGACCCAGCCGTAAACACAACCGCTCCACCATCTGCCAGCGCTGCCGGGTGTCGGCATCCAATTGGGAATCCGCCAAAGCCACCTGTACCGCGGTTTGAATGCTGGCCAAGGGGCTGCGCAGCTCGTGGGAGGCGTCGGCGGTAAATTGCTTGAGCTGCTGATAAGACTGCCGGATGGGCTGCATGGCCAGGCCGGAGAGCATCCAGCCAATGGCCCCCACACTCGTCAAGCCGGCCACCACCCAGAGGGAAAGATCCCGGATCAACTGTCGCGTTGGCTTGCTCACCTCAAACCAAGGATGGCTGACCCGCAGGTAACCCAGCAACTTCCCACCGGCCACGATCGGCTCGGTGAACTGACGCAGCCAATACCCAGGGGCGATGCGGGCGGTGTGCAGGGATCCCTCGGTCAACAGGGGGGCAGGGATCCCACCGGGCACCGTGGACCAGATGAGCGTTCCCTGAGGGCCGAACCACTCCAAGTCGATGTGATCGTCCTCTAGGGTGCTGGGATCATCCCGAAAGCTGGCCTCCAAGCTGCGGCGGGCCTGCTGCGGATCCAAGAGGCTCTCATCCACCACCAAAGACCGCTCGACAATTTCCACCACATGGCCAAGAGTATCGTCCACCCGCTCGATCAGGGTTGACTGCACGTACCAATAGAAGCTGCCGGCAAACAACAGCAGCAACACTGCCGTAACCGTTGTATACCAGAAGGCCAACCACTGCCGCGTCGCTTGAAACATGGGAGCTGCACCGCGGGGGGAAACGGAGTGGGGCTAGCTGTGAACACGGGGTTCGGGGTGAAGGGTGGATAAGATCTCGGCTTCCACCTGGAGTAGAGTATCGAGCCGCTCCTGCACCTGATCGGCAGGGAACTGATCCAACGCCAAATCCAAATAAAGCTGCCAATGGCGCTCCTCCGCAGCCGCCAGCCACAGGTAAAACTGCCGCAACTCTGGGTCGGGCGCGTGGATCCCGAGCAGGCCCAAGCGCTCGTGGCTGCGGGCCTCGATGATGGCTGCCACCAGCAGGGTATCCAACAGATGCTCTGGCTCGGAGCGGCGCAGGTGTTGGTTCAGGCGACCCGCATAGGGCGCAGCCGACAAGGGCTTGATGGGGATCCCCAGCCGTTGCAGGTGGCGATGCACCCGCTCAAAATGCTGCAGCTCCTCCCGCGCCAGCGGCGAGAGGGTTTCCACCAAACGCCCATTAGCCGGGTAGCGAAACAGCAAGCTGAGGGCGTTGCCCGCTGCTTTTTTCTCACAATTGGCGTGGTCTAGCAAGACCAGATCGATGTGCCGGGTAGCCTGTTCGATCCAGTCCTCAGAGGTACGAGAAGCAAGTTCTAGAGCAAGCACAGGGTCGGTAGGAAAGGGTTAAGAGAAGTTCTAGGGACGAACAATCTCCACAGTAACCCGCCCCGTCAGCTCCGGGATCGGGGGATGACACTTGGTCAATCGGATCTTAGCTTTGCTGGCCCCTGTCTCCCGCAGCACCATTTCGGCAATCGCCTCCGCCAAGCTCTCGATCAGCACAAACTGATTGCTTTTCACCAGTTCCGCAATCCCGGCCACTGCAGAACGGTAGTCGAGGCTATCACACAGTTGGCCGCTGAGAGCAGCCGGGCGCAGATCCGCCCACAACTCGAAATCCACCTCAAACCATTGCCCCAAAGCCCGTTCCGCCTCATCAAAACCGGTATAACCGTAGTAGCGCAGGCCGGAGACGATCAGCCGATCCCGCAACTGCTCGGGGGGTCGCCGAGGGATCCGATCGGGATCTGGATAGGGCTGCTGACTGTTGCTGCTGACACTGGTGGGGATCTGTAGCTCCATCACAACCTCCCAGCTCGACCTGGAGACCCCATCCCACAGGGCCTGACGAAACAACGAAACCTTGGCTCGACCTTAGGAGCCGGTTGCCCCCTGTTCCCATTTCCTTTTTGATTCTTTAACAAACTCCGGGATCCCCGTCCCTCAGCGGCTGAGGGCCAACGCTCTTCCCTCTACGGTCGCTGCCATCTCCCACAACAGATCTTCCGTCTCTTCCCAGCCGATGCAGCCATCGGTGATGGAAACCCCGTACTGGAGCGGCGCCCCTTCCTGCCAGGTTTGCTTGCCCGGATAGAGGTTGCTCTCCAGCATCAGCCCCATCAGAGCCCGCTGCCCCGCCTGGTACTGCTGTAGCACCGCCCGACAGACGGATCCCTGGTTGCGGTAATTTTTGTGGGAGTTGTCATGGGAGCAGTCCACCATCACCGAGCGAGGGATCCCTTGATCCTTCATCAGCAGTGCCGCCCGCGCCACATCTTCCGGGCCGTAGTTGGTCTTGCCCCCTCCCCCCCGCAACACGATGTGCCGATCCGGGTTGCCGGTGGTTTTCACCAGAGCCGTCATGCCATCTTGGCCAATGCCCAAGAAACTGTGGGGATGGCTGGCGGAGAGGATGGCATTGAGAGCGATTTCCAGCCGTCCATCGGTGCCGTTTTTGAAGCCCACAGGCATGGAGAGACCGCTGGCCATTTCCCGGTGAGTTTGGCTTTCGATGGTTCTGGCGCCAATGGCCGCCCAGCTCACCAGATCCGCCGTGTATTGAGGGGTCACCGGATCCAGCATCTCGGTAGCACAGGCCAGGCCCAGCTCGTTGATCTGCAGGAGAATGGAACGGGCCAGTTGCAGGCCGGTGGCAATGTCGCAGGAGCCATCCAGGTGGGGATCGTTGATCAGGCCCTTCCAGCCCACCGTGGTGCGGGGTTTCTCAAAATACGTGCGCATAACGATCACCAGGTGCTCCCGAGTTTGGTCGGCCACCCGCTTGAGGCGATGGGCATACTCCAGAGCCGCTGCGGGATCGTGGATGGAACAGGGGCCGACGATCACCACCAAGCGATGGAGATCCCGTCCGTGGATGATGTCGCGGATGGCTTGCCGAGTGGAGAGCACCACCTGGGCTGCCGTTTCCGTAAGGGGCAGCTTGGCCTTGACAGCAGCAGGGGCAATCAAGGGAGTCACCTCTTGGATATTGCAATTGTCGGTTTGGGGGGGCATGGAACTGTCCTTAGTGTGCAAGTGGGTGGATGGGGTCGTCGAGCCATCAAAAAAGCCCTGGCGCTGGGCTCAGGGCTTCAGGACTGACTCGGGTAAACCTAGGTCTTTAGTTTACGCGCCACCCTTCTGCCCTGGTCGTTGCCAGGGAAAGCTAAAGTAGCCAAAAAAGGAAGCGCGCCAGACCATGCGGAGAACAAACTTAAAACCTGTACGAGATAACTATACCCGAAAAAACCTCGTTTGACACCTCAGGGATCCGGTTTCCTGGGGAAGTCTTAAGTCGACCGAGCCGCCGGCTTGGCAATCCAGTAGCCGCAGGGGTGTTCTCCCTGCACCTGCCAGGTGATGCGCTCTACCCGGCAATCGGGCAAGGCGGCAGCAAACATCTCCAGTTCGTGGCCGCAGACGCTGGGAAAGGTGTGGGCAATCTGAGCAATGGCGCAATTGTGCTCAACCAACACATACTGCTCGACGTAAGGCTCGGATCCCTCTGCTGCTAGCGGCACAGTCAGGTCGGCAGGATAGGGGTAGTACTCCGCCATGTAACCCTCTGCCTGGCGCAACTGCACCAAGCGCTCCAGCCGCTCCCGCAGGGATCCGGATCCCAGTTGGGCCTGATACTCCCGGGCTTTGCGCTGCCACTGGTGGTGGAGAAGGGATCCCATCTGCTCGGAGCCCAGGGTTTCGGCCAGGGTGTTGAGCAGACCAAGGGCAAACTCATCGTAGCTGGCGGGAAATTGCTCTTCTCCCAAGGGACTGAGCTGATAGAGATGCTGGGGGCGGCCTAGGCCATTGGGTTGAGCGATATGTTGGATCAACCCCTCTGCCTCCAGATCCTTGAGGTGGCGGCGGATGGCCTGGGGAGAAATGCGCAGGTGCTCTGCCAGAGTTTGGGCGTTGGCCTGCCCCGCCTTGCGCAGATAGACCAAGATGGCCTGCTTACTCGAAGCGGGTTGAGCGACCTGCCCGGTGATCTTGCGCGTGCTGTCCACCCTCGCCCTCCTGGTTAGACTGGGTTAATCGGCTGCCGCTGCCAGCACAGCTCTCTGCTATTTTGACAACGGGATCATTGCTAAAGTAACCTGAGGATCAGTTAAACAACAACTCTGTTGTTTTATTTGGCCATCTGTCTTAGTCGCGTTTCTACCCTGTCACTACCCGAGAGCCATCCATGTCTACGAGCGTCCGCGCCCTGGTCAACCAGCCCTACAAGTACGGCTTTGTAACCGACATCCCCTCTGAGTCGATTGGCAAAGGCTTGAACGAAGAGGTGATTCGGCAGATCTGGGCCAAGAAAGGGGAGCCGGACTTTATGCTAGAGTTCCGGCTGCGGGCCTACCGCCAGTGGCTGAAGATGAGCGAGCCCACCTGGCCCAACGTCAGCTACCCGCCCATTGACTACCAAAACATTGTCTACTACTCGGCCCCCAAGGTGCAGCCCAAGAAAAAGAGCCTGGACGAAGTGGATCCGGTGCTGTTGGAGACCTTCGAGAAATTGGGGATCCCCTTGTCTGAACAGAAGCGGCTGGCCAATGTGGCGGTGGATGCCATTTTCGACAGCGTCTCGGTGGCCACCACCTTCCGGGAGAAGCTGGCCAAGGAAGGCGTGATCTTCTGCTCCATGTCGGAGGCACTGCGGGAGTATCCGGAGCTGGTGCGCAAGTACTTGGGCAGTGTGGTTCCCATTGCTGATAACTACTACGCGGCGCTGAACTCGGCAGTGTTCAGTGATGGATCCTTTGTCTATGTGCCCAAAGGGGTGCGCTGTCCCATGGAGCTTTCCACCTATTTCCGCATCAACAACGGCGAATCGGGCCAGTTTGAGCGCACCTTGATCATTGCCGACGAGGGATCCTACGTCAGCTACTTGGAAGGGTGTACTGCCCCCATGTTCGACACCAACCAACTGCATGCGGCGGTGGTGGAGTTAATTGCCCTAGACAATGCCGAGATCAAGTACTCGACGGTACAGAACTGGTATGCCGGCGACGAAAACGGCAAAGGGGGCATTTACAACTTTGTAACCAAGCGCGGCCTGTGTCAGGGGGCAAACTCCAAGATCTCCTGGACGCAAGTGGAGACCGGCTCCGCCATCACTTGGAAATATCCTAGCTGCGTGTTGGTGGGGGAAAACTCGGTGGGCGAATTTTACTCGGTTGCCCTCACCAACAACTACCAGCAGGCCGATACCGGCACCAAGATGATTCACGTGGGCCGCAACACCCGCAGCAAAATTATCTCCAAAGGGATCTCGGCTGGGCACTCCAAAAACAGCTACCGCGGCCTGGTCAAAATCGGGCCGAAAGCGGAAGGTGCCCGCAACTTTTCCCAGTGCGATTCCATGTTGATTGGGGATCAGTGCAGCGCCAACACCTTCCCCTATATTGAGGTGCAAAACAACACCGCCAAAGTGGAGCACGAAGCTTCCACCTCTAAGATTGGAGAAGAGCAATTGTTCTACTTCCAGTCCCGCGGCATCTCTGCGGAAGATGCTGTGTCCATGATCATCAGCGGCTTCTGCCGAGAAGTGTTCAACCAACTGCCGATGGAGTTTGCTGTAGAAGCCGATCGATTGCTGAGCCTAAAGTTAGAGGGATCCGTCGGCTAGGGGATTGCTCCCAATGCGAAGCTGAGCAAGTGGGCGAGGCCGCTGACACGCTGTGGGAGCAGGCGCTGCCATTTTCAGGAGAAGGGTAAGGGGTTAGGTAACTCCCAAGGCAGAGGGCTGTGATCCCCTGAAGCCAGAGGCGGCCCAAGGGCTTGGCGACGTTGCAAACAGCGCATGGATGCAGGGGGGGAGAGGAGATAATCAAGGAGTTTTGAACCGTAAGGCTAGGCAGGAGAAGTTCCCCATGAGGGCATTTCTGGAGGAGTTCAAAAAGTTCATCAGCCGGGGCAATGCCTTAGATTTGGCTGTTGGCGTTGTTATTGGAGGTGCTTTTGGGAAGATTGTGACTTCTTTTGTAGCAGATCTATTTACTCCGGTTTTAGGCTTGATGATTGGTGGAGTGAGCTTCCAGAACTTGGTCTGGAAAATCGGTGGAAGTCCTGAAGACCCAGTTACGATTAACTACGGTAGCTTTCTGCAAGCTGTGTTTGATTTTGTGATTATCGCTTTTGCCATCTTCTTACTGGTGAAGGCGATCAACACCCTACAGCGAAAGGAGGAAGAATCTCCTCCCACATTGCCCCCACCAGAAGTGGTCTTGCTGGCAGAAATTCGGGACATCCTCAATCGCCGCTCCCAATAGAGCTACAGGGGATCCTTAGACCCAAAATCCGAACCTGGTTTAGGGATCCCTTAACTTTTCAGCTCCTGCCCTTCGGTGTCAACCCTAGAGTCTAGCCATGATCCGTGAAAACAGCCCTGTCATCTTATCCGTTCGAGATCTCAGCGCCGAGATCGACGGCACCCCCATTCTCAAGGGGTTGAGCCTGGAAATTCGCGCCGGAGAAATCCACGCCATCATGGGCCCCAATGGTTCTGGAAAAAGCACTTTTTCCAAGATCTTAGCCGGCCACCCCGACTACAGGGTGACGGGGGGCGAGATCCTCTACCTGGGAAAAAATCTCTTGGAGATGGAGCCAGAAGAGAGGGCTTGGGCAGGGATCTTTTTGGCATTTCAATACCCCATCGAAATCCCAGGGGTGAGCAACTTGGATTTCCTGCGCGCCGCCTACAACGCTCGCCAGAAATATCGGGATCAGCCGGAACTGGATGCTCTGGATTTTGACGACCTGGTACGGGAAAAGTTGGATATTGTCAAAATGGATCCCGTTTTTTTGGAGCGCTCTGTGAATGAGGGCTTTTCCGGCGGCGAGAAAAAGCGCAACGAGATCCTGCAAATGGCGGTGTTGGAGCCTACGCTGGCCATTTTGGACGAGACGGATTCCGGTCTGGATATCGACGCGCTGCGCATTGTGGCCCACGGCATCAACCGACTGGCCGGCCCTGAGAATGCCATGCTCTTGATCACCCACTACCAACGCTTGCTGGACTATGTAACCCCCGACTACGTGCACGTGATGGAGGGGGGTCGTATCGTCATCAGTGGGGACAAGACCTTGGCGCTGGAGCTGGAGGAACGGGGCTACGACTGG
This sequence comes from Thermostichus sp. MS-CIW-30, assembly GCF_054058015.1. Lineage (NCBI taxonomy): Bacteria > Bacillati > Cyanobacteriota > Cyanophyceae > Thermostichales > Thermostichaceae > Thermostichus > Thermostichus sp. MS-CIW-30. The sequence continues at coordinate 18,874 of NZ_JBSRZW010000009.1, read as the reverse complement.
ATCAAAACTCAGTTGGGCCAAGAATCAGCAGCCGCAACATCCCGGCGGGAGGAAGAGGGATGAGCGCCACCTTGCCCAAACCTTTTGCCCCAGAGAGCCGCCTATTCCTGGAGCACATCCTCGGCCAAATCCCGGAAAGGCAGGATCCCTACACCACCCTTAGGCAGCAGGCCCGCGCCCAACTGGCCGAACTGGGGATCCCGACCCCACGGGAAGAAGATTGGAAATACAGCGATCTCTCGCCGCTGCTGGCCCACGAGTTTCGCCTGGCTGTCGCGGCGGATCCGGCTCTGGATGCGGCAACCCTAGAGCCCTGGCTTTGGCCGGAAGCCAGCTATAGCCGCGCCGTGTTCGTCAACGGCTACTTTGCCCCCCAGCTTTCTGATTTGAGCGGCCTGCCCACCGCTTTGCAGGTGATCCCTTTAGCCCAAGCCCCAGGGGAGTTGCTGCAAACCCTGGCCAAGACGGATGTGTTTACGGCCCTCAACACCGCTCATCTGGGAGATGGGATCCAGATTGGCCTACAGCCCGGCCAGGAAGTTCCGTCACCGCTGCACCTGCTGTTCATAACGGTGGCTCCTGAGGGAGAGGCCGTTTTGGCCCAGCCCCGCTGCCTGCTGTCTTTGCAAGCCCACAGCTCCCTCACGCTGATCGAAGATCATGTATCCCTGGGATCCGGGATCCCCTTTGGCAACGCTGTAACCGAGATCCTCTTGGCAGAGGGATCCCGCTTGCACCATGTGATCCTGCAGCGGCAGGGGTCTCAGGCTTTTCACATCAACCAGACCGCCGTGCGCCAAAGCCGCAACAGCCACTACCGCCTCCAGGCCATTCAGTGGGGATCCCAGTTTTCTCGCCACAACCTGGAGATCACCCAAGCCGGAGCCCAGGCCCACACCCAACTGCAGGGGCTAACGCTGCTGAAGGGATCCCAGCACAGCGACACCCACTCCCGCCTGGTGCATCAGGCCCCCCACGGCAGCAGCCGCCAATTGCACAAGTGCATTGTGGACGAGACGGCCCATGCGGTCTTCAGCGGACGGATTCTGGTGAGCCGAGAGGCCCAACTGACGGACGCCGCCCAGACCAACCGCAACCTGCTCCTAGGCCCCAAAGCCCGGGTCGACACCCAGCCGCAACTGGAGATCTTTGCCGATAACGTCAAATGCGCCCATGGGGCCACCGTCAGCCAACTGGAGGCGGAAGAGATCTTCTATCTGCAAAGCCGGGGTATTCCCCAAGCTGAGGCCAGGCAACTCCTCACCTGCGCTTTTGCGGCAGAAGTTCTGGAAGGGATCCCGTTGGCTCAACTTCCCGCCCTGGTGGCCCGCCAGTTGGGATCCCATGGATTCAACCAATAGGTTGTTGCTCCCCCATGACCCTCAAGAGTGGCCAGGCTGGGGCGTAATGGATAGGCAGCACTGACGCGACAGAGATTTAGGGGTTTCCTTATCAATCTTCTGCAGTTGCGTTTTGCTGCAAATCTTAGGTTAGAAACGCTCAAATTACCTCAGAGTAAGGGTTTTAGCCATTGTCATCACTGAGGAAATAGCCAGAATAAGAGTAGCCATTGACCCAGCGATGGGCGCTACGACAACTCGGTGAACGAACGATGTTTCCCTCTCTTTTAACTCCACGTGCAGCAGGCATACTCCTATCGGGAGCTGTCTTGGGCATCCACTGCCAGGTGGCCATGGCCGCTCCCTTCCGCGACACCTTTGGTCACTGGGCCCAAGCCTACATTGAGACCCTCTCCGCTCAAGGAGTGTTGAACGGCTTCCCCGATGGCACCTTCCGCCCCAATGAGCCGGTTACCCGCGCTCAGTTTGCCACCATTGTCAATACCGCTTTCCGCCTCCGCAATACCTCCGGTACTTTCATCGGCTTCCGGGATGTGCCCCCCACCCACTGGGCAGCCAGCGCCATCTCGACGGCAGCAGCCAACAACCTGGTGGCAGGCTTTCCCGATGGCACCTTCCGTCCTGAGCAGCCCGTTACCCGCACCGAAGCGCTGGTGGTTTTGACCAACGCCATTGGCAACACGGGAGCGATCCCAGCCGCTCAGCCCGGAGATCTCTTCAGCCGCTACCGAGATGCGGCAGCCATCCCCAATTGGGCCCTGGCACAACTTGCGGCAGCCAACCGCGCCGGGTTGATTGTCAATTATCCAGACCCGATGCTCTTGGAACCCAACCGCCCCGCCACCCGTGCCGAGGTAGCAGCCTTCACCCACCAGGCCATGCTCAGCCGGGGATCCTTGGTGGCACAAAACCCAGGGGGCTTGCCCTCCGGTTCCCAGCCAGGCTTTGACCTGCGCCTTTCCACCCTAGCGGCGGGCACCCTGATGCAAACCACCACCCCCTTCAACGAGCGCCTCTTCATTGCCCCCAACGAAACCCGGCCCATGTCTTTGATCGTCCGCAACCCGATTCGCAACACCCAGGGGGATATTCTGGTGCCTTTTGGCTCGCGGGTGGATGGCCGCTTTGAGCCGGCCCCAGGGGGCACCCGTTTTGTGGCGGAAAGCATTATCGTCAACAACCAACTGTTCCCCTTGGCTGCCCAGTCAGACATCATTCACGATGTCAAGGATCCCCGCTACACCACCACAGGCAAAATCATTCAGGATGCAGCCATCGGCGCGGCAGCGGGCGCCATTCTCGGCTTGGTAACCGGAGACAATGCCATTGCCACAGAAGAAGTGCTGGGGGCGGGGGTGGCCGGAGCGGTAATTGGCAATGTAACGGCACCACAGGTGGTGGTGCTGGATCCCAATCAGGTGATCGAGCTGCGCCTCACTCAGGATCTGGCGCTGACCCCAGCATCCCGATAAAAGCGGTGCTGGCATAGCTATCTTCCCAGCCAATCCAAAAGGGTTGTTCCCCCCAACCACAGGCCGATCAAAATGGAAGTGGTCAGCAGTCCTCCTGCTACACAGATCAGGGATCCCAAGCTGCACAGGATCCCGTCTTCTTCCAAAAGCCCAAAGGCGGTGACGAAAACCCCCATCGCCGGCAGAGTGTTGGTGCCTGGAACGGGGATGATCATGGAAATCCCCATCAAGCCAATCCAGGTGCCCAGCCAGACTTGGCCAAGCCGTGTGGTGCAGAGCTGCCGCCAGCGGGGACGGGCAATCTTTTCAATCCGCTGCAGCCACGGGATCCCGGCCTGCGCCCACTTTTGAAATTGCTTCCGTTCAACAGAGGTCTGCAACACCCATTTCGGCAGCCAAGGGGTGGTTCGCCCTGCCACCAGTTGAAGGGCCAGCAACAGAATGAACACACCAAAGGGAGTGGAATAGCCGGGAGCCGGCAGAGGCAAAGCAGAAGGGAAAGAGAGCACCGCCAAAAACAAGCCAAAACTGCGCTCACCGGCCAGTTTTAGAATGTCTTCGATGCGGATCAACCCTTCCGGGGAGGGTTCGGGTTGCTCTGGGCTGTCGGGAAGGCGGGAAAACCGGGCTAGCTCTTGAGACAGACGGGCCATAGAGGGGGCAGGGCTGGAGCGGGCAAAGTTTGGCAACGGGTGGGCACTACCTGGAGGGCCAACGATAGCCTACTGCAAATTCAAGTTGTGTTGGATATCTTGAGCAAAGGGGTGGTTTCGGAGAGGTGACATGCTCGGTGATAGGTTCAAGAGGGCCGTAAACATCAGCAGCCTTGAGCGACAGCAGAAGCATCCGACTCAGTCCAGCAAGGGGTTGCATGGGCTGGGATGGCTCCTGTTGCTGGGATCCCTGTTGATGGTGGGGCGCGGTGTGGCCCTGGCAGAAGCGCAGTTGGAGGTGGGCACTTCCACTACCCTATCCCCGCAGGCAGCTCCGCCGGTGTTGCCACCCCCCCCTGTGGGAGTCCGACAAATTTCCCTGGATACCGACCCCGAACAAACCGCTGATATGCCCCTTTCCCTGATGGCCGAACAGGTGTTGGAGGCGGTGTGCGAAGCCCAGATTGATGCCCAACGGGCCTTGGCTCTCATGCCCGACCTGAGCGAATCCCACATCCGTGCTGCCTGTCCGAAGCGGCTGATCCCCAAAAGCTGAGAGGTCGCCCCCAAGTTGGCACCAAAGATTAGCCGGAAATACATTATTGTGGCGTTATTGTGGATCCAAACCCCCGTCCTTATTGCTATTTGGGTGGCGTTGTTGGGACAGTTGTAGCCGGTGGGAGTATTGGTGGCGGCCTTTTTGCACTTTTCTTCGAGCAATCTGCATCTGTCTCACTTGAAATAATAGAGGCCATAGCACACTAAGGGATCCCTAAACCAAGCCCTGATTCAAGATCTCGCGGGAACGGGCGATGGCTGCTCTCAAGTTGGCCCGCTGGGTGTAGCGCATCGTCATGGCGGCAGTTGTGTGGCCCAGCAAGTGCTGAATGTGTTCGGGGGCAACGCCGCGATCCAGCAACAAGGTGGCAAAACTGTGGCGAAACTGGTGGGGGGTTTGATGTCCCGGCTCAGGCTCGGTTAGCTTGAGCACAATATGCCGCAGGCCATCGTAGGTGAGGGGGCGCCCCCGGTAGGCCAAGCAGCGAGATTGGGAAACAAACAAGGGATCCGTCGGCGCGCACGGGCCCCGTTCTCGGCTCAGATACTGTTGCAACAGCTCGGAGAGGGGATCCCCTACTGCCACAGCGCGAGGTTTACTCCCCTTGCCACAGCGCACTTCCAACAGGGATCCCTCGGGGCTGATTTGAAAATCTTGAACGGTTAAGTCCAACAGCTCCTGGGCCCGCAGCCCGCACTCCAGCATCAGGCGAATCAAAGCCGCGTAGCGCAGAGAATGGTTCTGGGCCCGCTGCAACACCCGCTGCAACAACAACCGATCCAGATCGCGGGGCAAACGAGCGGGTAGGCGGGCAGGTCGAATGGCTTGAGTGGGCAGGGGATCTTGAAGGTAGCCCCGTTGGCTGGCCCATTCAAAAAATTGTTGCAAGGCCAACCGCTTGAGGTTGTAGGTGGCCGGGGAAGCGGGCGGGTGGATCCGCTGGCCGGAGCGGTTGCGAAACGGACGGCCCTTCAAGCTGTTCAAAAAGGACTGGACGTGGGCAGGCTGCACCTGGGGCAGCGGCACCGGGCAAGTTTTGGCAAACTGCTCCAGAGCGATGCGGTAGGTACGGCGGCTGGCAGGGGCCAGATCCCGCTGCCGCTCCTGCAAAAATTGCGCCGCCAGATGGCTGAGGCTGGGAACAGGGCCGCTCGGTTGAGTCTGTCGAACCTGACCAGGTCGGGGATCCCTCATCTTTAGCCCACTGGCAACCCTCAACCAACTCTATCCTTCCCCTGCGAGCAAGCTCCAGCTTGGACTCGGCCCCTACCCCGGCAACAAATGCTGAGCGATGAAGTCCGTGTACACCTCGCCCCGCAAAAAAGCCTCGTGGCGCAGGATCTGCTGGTGGAAAGGGATCGTGGTGGGCACCCCAGTGATGGCGCATTCCCCCAAAGCCCGCTGCATGCGGCGGATGGCTGCTGCCCGGTTAGGCCCCCAGACGATCAGCTTGCCCAACAGCGAATCGTAGTAGGGGGGAATGGTGTAGTCGGTGTAGATGTGGGAATCCATGCGCACCCCCGGCCCCCCAGGGGGCAAATAGGCACTGATCGTGCCAGCGCAAGGCCGAAACTGCTGCTTGGGATCCTCGGCGTTGATGCGGCATTCGATAGCATGGCCCCGCAACTCCACATCCTTCTGGCGAAAGGTGAGGGGTTGACCTTGGGCAATGCGAATCTGCTCGGCAATCAGATCCAGCCCGGTCACCATCTCAGTAACCGGGTGCTCCACCTGGATGCGGGTATTCATCTCGATGAAGTAAAACTGGCCGTTTTTATCCAGCAAAAACTCCACCGTGCCCGCTCCCACGTAATTCACCACCTTGGCCGCTTTCACCGCCGCTGCTCCCATGCGGGCGCGCAAGCTTGCAGTCAAAGCCGGGCTGGGGGCCTCTTCCAACAGCTTTTGATGCCGCCGTTGAATGGAGCAATCCCGCTCGTACAGATGCACCACATTGCCCTGGCTATCCGCCAAGATCTGAAACTCCACATGACGGGGGCGCTCGATGAACTTCTCCAAGTAAACCCCGCCGTTGCCAAAGGCTGCTTGGGCTTCCCCCTGAGCGGTGCGCAGCATCTTCAGCAGCTCCTGGGCATCCCGCGCCACCCGCATACCCCGCCCCCCGCCACCGGCGGTGGCTTTGATGATCACGGGGTAGCCGATTTTCTCCGCCAGCTTCACTGCCTCCTCCTCAGAGGTGATCAACCCGCGGCTGCCCGGCACCGTCGGCACCCCCACCGCTTGCATGGTCTCGCGGGCCGTGGCCTTGTCGCCCATCTTGCGCATCGCCTCTGGCGAGGGGCCGATGAAGATCAAGTTGTGGTCGGCACACATCTCGGCAAATTTGGCATTCTCCGCCAAGAACCCATAGCCCGGATGAATGGCAGTGGCCCCGCGGGTGAGGGCTGCCGAGATGATGTTGGGAATGTTGAGGTAGCTTTTGGCCACCGGGGCATCTCCTACGCAAACAGCCTCGTCCGCCAGTTGGACGTGCAGGGAGTTCTGATCCGCAGTGGAGTAAACGGCCACAGTTCGGATCCCCATTTCCTGACAGGTGCGGATGATGCGCAGGGCGATCTCACCCCGGTTGGCAATCAGGATCTTGGTGATGGGCGGCATGAGGAAGGTTCAAAGCTGAAGAGGTAGCTAGACCGCTAAGGCCAGCGGTCTGTAAACGCAAGGTTAAGTTCAGGTGCTCATCCTACTATTTGACATACTCCCCGTCTTAAAGGACGGGGATGCTTTCTCAGCCAGCAGAATTGCTCCTACCGACTGAGCTACACAGGGCATGAGGCTGAAACCTCAACCCTATGGGGGATGCCATGGCCCCAACTACTGGGCCGGAGCCCAGATACTTCCTGCGGATGTTAATTGCCCCCACCCCGTCCCGATGGAACTCAAACCCACACCCACACCTGTACACACGACCTTTGGGCTTGTTTCTCTGTCCACAAACAGGACACTCCTGAGAGCTGTACCGCTCATCTTGCAGTACCACTCTCATCCCCAACCGCTCAGCTTTGTAGGTGATGAGATGCCGGACTTGACCATGCAACATCTGGTGGATCTTCTGATTCGCCTTTTTGTTGTAGTTGGCAGACATCCGGATATCCCGAAGGTCGCCAATCACAACTGTCTGCACGCCTCGCTCGTGGAGCGTGGAGACCAGTCTGGTCGTCTGCTTGTGCAGAATGTCTTGGATTTGGTGGTGTAGCTTCTTGAGCTGCAAACGTTGAGAGCGAACTAGCCGCTTCCACCGCCGAGACCCCCGCTTTTTGCGCGCCAGGAGTCGAGCTAGCTTGCCCTGCAGCTTGTTCTGGTAGCGCCTTTTGGAGCGCAGCAGCCTGCCATTGGCGATGTAGGTTTGTCCCCCCTCATGAGCGACTGCGGGGTGAATCTCACCCAAATCCACAGCGGCAACGTTGCTCTCTTCCCCCTCTTCTTCCGGCGGCGTATCCCCCACCTTGTAGCAAGCCCTCAGCTCATACTGCTGGCCATCCCAGCCCATCTCTACCCAAACAGGTGTGTCCCAAGCCCAGTTAACAATCAGGGGCTCCTTGCCTTTCCCGTTCGACAATCGCAGCTTCCCATTGACGACTTGGATGGCTGAAGATTTCCACTGGACTTTGTAGAAGTACCGACGGCGTCGAGGTGGACGGGCGTTGGGGTCGGTTTTGCGGCGTTCCCGCCAGGACTTGAGAGAGGCAAAGAAGCTTTGCACTACTGCGTCTGCACTGTGGGCATGAAGTGTATTCTCAGGGTCGTTGGGAAACCAACGCATGAATGTGGAAGGCTTTAACCACAATCCCTTCTTGCGGACGACCCGCCAAAAGTGAACGAGCACTTTTGAGTACAGCTCGCCTGCTGCCCTGCTCAACAGCTGCAGTTGCTCTGAGACGCCTAGCTTGAGCTTGCGGACAAGGTACATGCAAAGTTGCCTTTCCTATCTAATAGCATCTTACAAAAGCCGCCCTAGAAGGGCGGGGCTTGTAACCCAGTTTTTTTGGTCAACTGGAGGGGAGGATAGAGAAGGTCAGGTGGGGATCCCGCATCCGGCCAATCCAGCCGACAACCTAGCTGGGGCTGAGGCTACAGGGATCCGGCTGCAGCAGAATCCCGGTGGGGGCAAACTGCGTCACCCAAAACTCCACATCTTGAAACTGGCGACGCAGGGTGTTGCGCACTTGGGCGGCCAGCTCCAGGCTGGGCATGATTCCGAAGACCGTTGGCCCCGACCCCGACATCAGGGATCCCAGGGCCCCCGCCGAGAGAAGAGCTTGGCGCAGTTCCCCTACAATTGCATACTCCGGCAAAACCACCTGTTCCAAGTCATTGCGCAAACTCCTGGCTAACGCCGGCGGATCCTGACGGCTGAGAGCCGCCAACGCCTGCGGCAAGGTGGGCAGTGTGGGTTTGGGTAGGGCATCCCCTCCCAAGCTCCCCTGACGAGAACGAAAGGCTTGATAGGCCCAGGCGGTGGAAACCCCCAGGTGCTTGGGCTTGGCCAGCAGCACAGGGATCCCTTCCCAATCGGCCAGCGGCTCCAAAACTTCCCCGCGCCCGGTGGCCAGTTGCGTTCCCCCCTGGATACAGAAGGGAATGTCGGATCCCAAGCGGGCTGCCAAACTCTGCAACTCTCCCACCGTCAGGCCCAGCCCCCACAGTTGGTTTAACCCCACCAAAACCGCCGCCGCATCAGCCGAGCCCCCCGCCAAACCTGCTGCCACCGGAATGTGCTTTTCGATGTGAATCTCCACGCCAGCGGCAGAGTGACACTCTTTTTGCAGCAGCTCAGCGGCTTGATAGGCAAGGTTGCGGGCATCTGCAGGCACTTCTGGACGATCGCAGGTGAGGTGGATCCCGTGAGGACGGCTCTTCAACTGCAGTCGATCCGCCAAATGAATGCTCTGCAACACCATCGCCACCTCTGAATACCCATCAGGACGGGAGCCGAGGATTTCCAGGTAGAGGTTGATCTTGGCGCGGGCAATCAGGGTACAGGCTTGCATGGGGTGAAAATCTGGGTCAGCAACAAGTCTCAACTCCCCTTAGCCTGTACAGACCTGATCAAAACACAGACTTATCCGGGGAGGTCTCCCAGCCCGATTCTAACGGCAATGGATCCCCTTTCTAGCTGCCGGAGCGCGGCCATGGCCCCAGCCACTCTCCACCGCGAAAGCGCCAGCGGGGAAACAAAATGCGCATTACCACCCAAGCGCTGAGGTAAAGGCAAACCCAGACCACACTGTAGTGGAGAATAAAATCTCCCAAGTCAAACCGTTGGGTTGGGATATAAGGAAGACCCACCACCTTCAAGACTGTACCCAAAAAAAGCCCTTCCCAAATGCCGGCCAAAAGCTGAAGGATCCCAGGCCAATCGTGATCCCACATCCACCCCATCAGGTAGTTATAAACAACATCCCAAACACAGCCAAACAGACCTACGTAGAACAGCACCCAAAAATAGGTGAGGCTGCCGCCATGTCCGGTGAGCCCAAAATAAAAGGGTAAACTTGCCAAAACACCAACGGTGGCCAATAAGAAAATGCGAGTTTGCCAGCGGCCAATCAGGGTCGGAGTCATCTTTTCCTCCAGCAGTTTTGCCAATCGAGATCATCAGGATCCGTGTCGCTCCCAGTCTGTTTGAGAGAATCTTCTGGCCTTCACCCCCATCCGTTCTCCCTTTGGTAGAGAAGAGTTAGGGCTCAGCGCAACACCCCTTTCACCAGGTTCAACGGGATAGGGAATAGCCATGATGTGTCGCCAACAATAGCGTTGATAACCATAAACATCCGGCAAAATCCAGGAGCGTTGCCCAATGTCGGCAAGCTAGGGGCTGATGTTTAGGGCCCACTTGCACCATTGCCACAGGGATCGGATCCCTTCTAAGCCTTTGACCCCCGGTTCCCGCAGTCGAGCCAGGTGTTCCACCGAGCGATGGGCACAGTACTGTAAACCCAAAAACGTATCCACCGGCGCATAGGGCCCGCCCAAGGTGATGATCCCAGCGGCGTACATTCGCCCATCCCGGTTGCGCATCTCCACCAGCTCAAAGTCGTTGGAGACATGCAAGCGCCCGTGAGGATTGAGGGGCAGGTTGTAGTGGGTAATTAGATCGTTGAGGAGAGGATTGGTCATGGGATCCGAAACCAAACCCGTACAGTCGATAACGAAATCTGCCTCCACCTTTAATTGCGTGTTGTTGTGGGTACCTCGAATGTAGGTTACCGGCTTACCCTTGTCGCCGGGAACCACCGACTCCACCTTGCCGAACACAATCGAGTACCAGCCCTCTCGCAACCCTTGCCGCACGATCCGCCGCCATTTCCGCCGACTTGCTGTCGTGGTGCCGCCCCAAGCTTCCAGCAGTTCGCGCCGTTCCAGGGGGGTCGCCGCTTCCAATTTGGCACGCAGAACTCCTCCCCAAGTGCCCTTGGGCCAGTTGAAGGGCTGAAACTCCCAATGGTTATCCACTGCCCGTTTGGCTCGTCCGAAGCGATTACCGCTTTTGGGCGCACGGCTCAGATGCACCACCGAGATGCGGGGGTTGACTTTGCGGGCTTCGTAAAGGCGTTCCATCACCTGAGAGGCGACGATCCCAAATCCCCGAATTAGGACGGTGCCACCTTGTTTCTCCAACTGCTCATAAACGTGATCATGAGGCTCATAGCCGTGTACCACCGATCTCAAATCTCCTGTTTTTTCGCGAAACTCCTGCAGGTCGTTGAGCAACTTGATGGCCGGATATCCAGTTGCCAAATGGAGATACTTGGCCACCATAAAACGGTGATCCGTATGGCCGGGCCGCGTTGCCGAATAGGCCACCACATATCGCCCATCCTCCGTTTTGCGAATGGCGCGAATATGGCCGTAACACAGCATTTGCTCCCAACCAATTCGGGCTGCCTCCCGATCCATTGAGGCAAATACATCCCCCGCCCGCGGCGTATAGGTATCTGCCAACAAGGGCTCACTAAATACCTGCCACAAAAAGCCGAATGCTTCCAACAATCGGCCGGAGAAAAAGGAACGCCAAGCATCCCGCAGAGCATAGCCAGGCCAGCCCCAAATGTTGTCTGGACAAGAATCGGAGCCAGAGCGAATTCGCTTCCAGCGGGGGATCTGGCAGTTGGTCAAAAGCCGTTCATACCGTTCGTAGGGTTTGCGGGCAATGCTGATGACGCGGATGTGTTCCGGTCTGACCCCGTAGATGCGCAGGGTATCCACCCAGACAAAGCTGCCGATACCGCCGCCCAAGGCCAAATAGAGGGTCTCTTCCACAGGTAGTCCGGTGGCTTTGAGGGCGCTCAGGGCAATTTGCTCAGCTCGAAACAAATCCGGCGGCGGAAAATCCGAGCCAGCCCGCACTTCAGGAAGCTGCTCTGGGGCAAAAACCACCGTGGAAGCCGGGGGAACCTCAAATGCGGTGTCGGGTTGGGTGGCCGGGCGAATCAGTTCGGTGCGCGGCTCCAGCAAAAGAGTAGGGGTGGCGGTCAGAAGGGTGGCATTGGGATCCCTGGGGGACACCAAACCCACGGTGATGCTGTAGGGGCCAAGCTCCACCACTTCTCCCCCCTGGAGCACCCGGCGTGCCTGACGGATTTTTTCCCCATTGATGCGGCTGCCGTTGGCACTGCGATCTTCATAGATGACCTGGCCATCCTCACCGAGATAGACGAGGGCGTGATAACGGGAGATCTCCTGGCTGGCAAACACAGCCCGCGCCACTTCTCGACCTTGCCATTCCTGTGGCAATTGGGCCAGCTCCCTGCCCAAGGCAAGAGGCAATGGAAAAATCAGCTCCTGCTGTTCTTCGGTGATGGGATCTTCCCAGCTCAGTTGAATTTGCATAGCTTCTGCTCACCTTTACAAAGATCATGAAGAGCATGCCTCTAACCCCCAAAACCCTGAACTTTGCTGAATTTACTGAGCTTTAGGCGGTTTGGCAAAAGTCATTGAGAGGGATATAGTAGACCAAGTTTCCCCCTGATCCTTGAGTCCACCGCAACGGTTGCCGGGAAGTGAAGGGGGAAAGCGCTCGGGGGGTATTCCTCAGGGCTTTGCGGGATACCGCCTTCCTGTTTGGACTCCGTCCCGCTGACGCGAACAGAGATAGGCAGGATGCGATCGCTTCTTTCCTGAACCATGTTCAGGAGAGTTCAGCGTGAATGTATCAGGCCATTGAGAAAACACAGAACAGCGCGACCTCACAGGTCACTTTTGGTTTGCCCGGGATCCCTTTCTTCAATCCCTTATGGACTTGGATTGGCTGCCGGGATCCGTGGGAAGAATCGTTGCCCTAGGCAGGAGATTGCGGGGCTTTGCCAGCTTCTGGAGGAGGGATCACCAAGGTAGCGCTCAAAACCAAATGCCCACAGTAGGGACAATTCTGGCCCTGATATTCCGGGGGTAGGTAGTGAGGGTTTTCCAGGCGGCTGCACTTAACCTTGAGGGCGTCCAAAGTGCCGCGGCTGAGGGGAACCCCCTGATTCTTCCTGGCCACTTCTATGGACTTCACCCTCAGCACAATGTGCCCCAACTGAATTTGGCTATTGGCCTCAAGCGCAAGCTCTTCCTGAATTATTTTTCGGCCATTCACCCAGACAGGGTTGGGCTGCTTAGGAGGCAAACGATCCCGAGTTAAGTTGCGAATGTGAAAGTTTAAGGTTTTGGGATCAAAATAAAGCCCGGCGTGAACTCCTGAAACCGAGCGAGTTGGGTCATTAAGCACCACATCACAGCTGGGATCCCGTCCAATGGTAACCAGCTTAGAGGGGACAGGCGAAACCGTTTGCGATCGGCGCCGGTCGGCTTCGGTCCATTCTAAAGTGAGTTGACACACGATCCCATTCTCCACAGTTCAGCGCCTCCATTCCCTAGATCGGCTTCAGCATATCGAAAGGTCAGCTTGGGGAAAGCAGAAGATGTCTTTTTCGTCAAAATTGTTATCTTTTTGGATAACTGTAGCCTATTCCCCCGACCAAAAGCTTGTGCTGATCGAGATCACCTCAGTTGGGATCTCCGAGTTACATTCCTGCTGGAGACCGTGCCCAAACGCTCCGCGCCGCTTCCGCGACCACCCTCAGCTCCTCTTCCAGAGGGAGAGGGGAGCCAGACGGAAAGGTTTCATTCATGATGTTTAGACCATGATGTTTAGAGTGACTACATACTCGACTTTATCCCCACCCGATTTGAAGCAACAAAACTCGATCTCCTCAGGAACGGCGAGGCCGTTCAAGTTTGACCGAGGTGGCCTGATCCCTTGGCCGGAAGCCTCAGAAATCCACCTGAGAGATAGGGCCTAGAGTGAGTTTTGAGTTTCTGGGGATCCTGCAAGACTAGTATCCTCTGTGTCTTTATCCAAACCGTTTTCAAAGCACTCCGGTAAATGGGAAACTGCCGCTGCCCAGCCGCTCCTGCCGATCGAACACACTGATGGTGAGCTGATGGGATCCCGTTTGAGTGAGGGTAAAGCGATTCTGGGTCAGGGTCAGCCCTGTAACGGTGCAGGTGGTCGCCCCAACGAAGCAGCCGGGCAACTGAGCGGCATCAAAAGCTCCCAGAGTTACGAAATTGCCCAGTGGGGTGGTGACGGAAGCCAAAAAGGCGTTGGAACCCCGGATCCCGGCAGGGGCCTCTACCCGGAAAGACACCACAAAGGTCGGGGTTTGCCCCACCAAGACGGTGCGCGGAGAGAGATCAGTAATGGTGAGGGATGGAGCAGGTATGGGAGGCGGCAGGGGCAGAAGATCGCTGCTGCCGGTCGTGCCCCCACACCCCACCAGAACACTGCTCAGCAGCACCAGCAATGGGATCCGTTCATGCCTTCGCTGCATGGTTTTCCTCCACTCCAAAAGGTCTTCTTTTTTTGAGCTTATTGTCTAGAGTTTGTCTCCACCAAGCCAGCGGGCGGAAAGGAGAGAACCTGGCGAGAAGCAGCCTGGGATCCTTCGCTTATTCCCCTTGCAAAAGGTTTTGGCAAGCTTTGGCAATGGCCCAGTCCTCTTGGGCTGAGATCACCAGAACCCGCACCGGAGCATCCGAAGTGCTGATATCGCAGTTGCGGGGGGATCCGGCATTCAAAACCGGGTCGATCTGGATCCCCAAAAAACCTAGGTCTGCACAGGCTGCCGCCCGCACCGGTGCTGAGTTTTCCCCAATCCCCCCAGAGAACACCAGCGCATCCAGCCGATCTAAGCTCATGAGCATCGCCCCAATCTGGCTGCGCAGACGGTGAACAAACAGCTCAAAAGCCAGCTCCGCCCGGGCATGGCCTGCCTCCATTGCCTCCAACACAACCCGCATATCGCTGCTCAGGCCGGAAACGCCCTTCAACCCCGATTCTCGGTTCAAGATCCGATCCAGTTCATCCACGCTCATGCCCTGGCGCAACTGATGGATCAAAATGCCCGGATCCACCGACCCCGACCGGGATCCCATCATCAAGCCCTCCAGGGGGGTGTAGCCCATGGTGGTGTCCACACTTCTGCCCCCGCGAATGGCCGCCAACGAGCAGCCGTTGCCCAGGTGACAAGTGATCAGCCGCAACTCCTCCAGGGGTCGGTTCAAGATCTCGGCAGCGCGACGGGCGCAATGCTCGTGGTTGATGCCATGAAACCCGTAGCGGCGGATCCCTTGTTCAGCCCAAGCGTAGGGAAGGGGGTAAAGGGCTGCGGCCAGAGGCATTTGCTGGTGGAAGGCGGTGTCGAAAACGGCCACCTGAGGGATCCCCGGCAACAGTTGCCTTAGCAGACGGATGCCAGCCAGCGCAGCAGGGTTGTGGGCTGGGGCCAAGGGGATCAATTGCTCAATCGCCCTCTCCACCTCTGGCGTAATTAAGGTGGGCTGCCGGTACAGGGATCCCCCATGCACCACCCGATGGCCGACGCCGCCGATCTCAGCCGCCTGCGGGAGCAGGGATCCCTCCCCTTGCCAGAGGCTTTGAAACAGCGGGGCCAGTTGGCCGATCCCTCCCTCAGGTGAAGCGGAGGGAAAAGATTCCCACCCACCGCCTCGCCGACGAGTCTGGATGAGGGCCTCCCCCGGCTTGTAGGTGAAATCCACCTGGGCTTGCCAGATGGGCGTGGCCTCCACCCTTCCCTCAACCGTCAGAAATAGGGAGGATTTGAGGCTGCTGGAACCGGCATTGACGACCAGAATATTCACAGCGTGTCTTCGTTGGCCTTCGCACTGCTGGGCTTAAGGCCTATAGCCCGCTTGCTTGAACAGAGCGGTTGACTACCCTGCCGCTAAGGATGACCATAGCATTAAAGCCCTCCTGCAGCTTCCTGAGGCCAAGGCGAACTGCGTAGCGGTAGGACGGAGCTTTAGACCCAATTTTTTGGGTAATCTGTTCCCCTACTTCTGTTGCCCTCCATCCCACTGGACTAACGCTGCTTATGCCCAGAGTCATCGTCACAGATCCCATCGATCAGGCGGGGATCGACATTCTCTCCCAAGTCGCTCAGGTGGATGTGCAAACCCAGCTCACCCCAGAGCAGTTGATCGCGGTCATCCCCAACTACGATGCCATCATGGTGCGCTCCGGTACACGGGTTACCCGAGAGGTAATCGAGGCGGGGACGAACTTAAAAATCATCGGGCGGGCGGGCGTTGGTGTCGATAACATCGATGTGCCTGCCGCAACCAAAGCCGGGATCCTGGTGGTCAACTCCCCAGAGGGCAACACCATTGCCGCTGCCGAGCACGCCATTGCCTTGATGATGGCCCTCTCCCGCCACATACCCGATGCCAATGCCTCTCTGAAGTCGGGCCTGTGGAATCGGCAAGAGTTTGTCGGCGTAGAAGTCTACAAAAAAACGCTGGGGATTGTCGGATTGGGTCGGATTGGATCCCATGTGGCCCAGATTGCCAAGGCGATGGGGATGAAGCTGCTGGCCTATGACCCCTATCTATCCGTGGAGCGGGCCGAGCAACTGGGGGTACGCCTGGTGGACTTCACAACTTTGGTCCAGGAATCCGACTACATCACCTTGCACATTCCCAAAACCCCTGAAACCACCAACCTGTTCAACGCCGAAACCTTTCGCATGATGAAGCCGACCGCTCGCCTGATCAACTGCGCCCGCGGCGGTTTGGTGGATGAACAAGCCCTGTACGAAGCCCTGAAATCCGGCCAAATTGCCGGAGCGGCTTTGGATGTATTTGCCAATGAGCCCCTGAAGGACTCCCCGCTGTTTTCCCTGGGCAAAGAAGTCCTGCTCACTCCCCACTTGGGGGCCTCCACCGAAGAAGCCCAAGTGAATGTGGCCATTGATGTGGCCGAGCAGATCCGCGATGTGTTGCTGGGGCTGCCGGCCCGCTCTGCCGTGAACATCCCCGGCCTACAGGCAGAGGTGCTGCAAAACCTCAGACCCTACCTGGACTTGGCCGAAACCCTAGGCAACTTGGTTGGCCAATTGGCGGGGGATCGCGTCAACCAGTTGGAGATCCGCCTGCAGGGAGATCTGGCGGAAAAAGATGGGCAGCCGATCGTCATTGCCGCCCTCAAAGGGCTTTTGACGCTGGCGCTGCGGGAGCGGGTCAACTACGTCAACGCCTCCATTGAGGCCAAAGAACGGGGCATCCGGGTGGTGGAAACCCGAGATCCCTCTTTGAAAGATTATTCCGGATCCCTGACGTTGATTGCCCACGGCCCCAATGGGATCCGCTCGGTTTCGGGGGCGTTGATTGGGGAGCGAGAGGTGCGGATCACCCAGATCGACGAGTTCCCGGTGAATGTGCCCCCTTCCGCCAACATGCTGATGACCCTGCACCGGGATATGCCGGGAATCATCGGACGGATTGGCACCCTGCTGGGAGCCTACAATGTCAACATCGCCAGCATGCAGGTGGGGCGCAAGATCATCCGCGGCGATGCAGTCATGGTGCTCAGCTTGGACGATCCCCTGCCGGATGGGATCCTGGAAGAGGTGCTCAAGCAGCCGGGCATCCGTGACGCTTTTGTAGTGAACCTCTAGAATTGTTGATCCCTAGAAAAAATCCCAAATCTCACCTACCCTGGCAAGACGGAGTCTTTGCTTGAACCAGAGCAACTTGTCCCTAACCCTGTCCCAGATCCCAGACTGGGATTGGCCGGCCTTTCTGGAGTCCCTGGGCCATTTCGGTGTGGATCTCAGTCTGGAACGCATGCAAGTCTTGCTGCAGCGTCTAGGACAGCCCCAAGCTGGGATCCCGGCCATCCACGTAGCCGGCACCAACGGCAAAGGATCTGTCTGTGCCTGGGTCAGCCACGTGTTGTGGGCGGCAGGCTATCGTGTGGGCCGCTACACCTCTCCCCATTTGGTGGACTGGCGGGAACGGATTTGGCTGAACGGGGAATACATTTCCGCCAACGACTGGAGCCAAGCGCTGGCCCAGGTGCGAGACTGCCTACAAACCTATGCCCCTGACGAGGCTTCTCCCACCCAGTTTGAGGTTATCACCGCTGCCGCTTGGCTGTACTTCCGCCGGCAAAAGGTGGATGTGGCAGTGATAGAAGTGGGCCTGGGGGGGCGGCTGGATGCTACCAATGCTGGGATCGAGCCAGTGGTAACGGCTATCACCTCCATCGGCTGGGATCATTGGCAGCGCTTGGGCAACAGCCTTCCCCAAATTGCCTCTGAAAAGGCGGGTATTCTCAAGCCAGGGATCCCGGCAGTGTGCGCACCCCAAACCCCAGAGGTCACAGCAGTTATCCGAGCCAAGGCAGAGCAATTGCGAAGCCCCCTGAAGATGGTCGAACCTCTGCGATGGTCAGAGCCTCAAACCGTCCACTGGCGAGGGCAGCTCCTCACCTTGCCCCTCAGCGGCGATGTACAACTCACCAATGCAGCAGTAGCCCTTGCCGTTGTGGAAACCCTACAGCAACAGGGCTGGCGGATCCCGGATGCCGCTGTCGAAAAAGGATTTGCCATCACCCGTTGGCCGGGGCGCTTACAGCGGGTGCAGATTGGATCCCGTCAGTTGCTGATGGACGGAGCCCACAACTTGCCCGCTGCCCAGGCTCTCCGTCGCTATCTGGATGAGCATCAACCCGGCCCCCTCACCTGGTATGTGGGCATCCTCACCACCAAAGATGTCCAGGGCATTCTCAGCACCCTGCTGCGGCCGGGAGATTGCTTTTTTGCCCTGCCAATTGCCGGCCACTCTGGGACGGATCCCGAGCAACTTGCTCAGCTAGCCCAGACTCTGCAGCCTCATCTCGCCTCGGCACGGGCACTGCCCAATCTCTCCGCTCTTCGGGCTCAGTTGCTCAAGCCGAAAAACCTCACTGAGCCACCAGCTGTAATCTGCGGATCCCTGTACCTATTGGGCCAGGTGATGCAGGAATGTTTGGGATGGGATCTAGCCTGTTGAACTGACAGGTGAAACCTTATGCAAAACCTGAACTCCTCTCTTATAAAGAGAGAGGAGCTATGAACAAAAACTAGCTCTCAACCACTATCACTTGATCAAGATACTCCCCTACTGATTGGGTTAGGGTGGTGGGCCTGGCACCGAGCTAGGTTGCTAGCAGGTCGCCCTGCCAGTAGGTTCGCCGCTGATGCGTTTCACGTCCGAGTTCGGGATGGGTCGGCGTGGTTCCACATCGCCATAGGCACCAGGACAATACTAGCCACCCTGAAAGCTGCATAGCCAGAAAGGTAGAACAACCGGTGAACCAGGTCAAGCGGACGGTCTATTAGGACCCCTCGGCTGCATGCATTGCTGCACTTCCACCTAGAGCCTATTGCCGGGTCGTCTTCCCGGGACCTTCACAGAGGACTCATCTTGAGGTGGGCTTCCCACTTAGATGCTTTCAGCGGTTATCCGCTCCGCACATGGCTA